>NZ_JAVIJF010000013.1:0-207002 GCF_033977145.1 Mesorhizobium montanum
CAACCTCGTCCGGGCAATCAACGACAGGCAGTCCATCAAACTGAGGCGCAAAAAGGCCGGATGGAGCCCCGACTACCTCGCCTCAATCCTCGGCCAACTTCCCCGTTAACCTGGATTCGCAGCCCTGGTAAAAAAGGCGGGGGGCTCGGCCCGCCGCCTTTTTCTTTGCCGGAACAGCTCTTCGGCCTCTGGCCGGGAGCACTCGCCATCAGGCCGCCTTCGCTTCCTCGCGATGCAGCGTGAAAGAGTGGCCGTCCGCGTCGAATATGTGCAGATCGCCGCCGCCGGCGTTGAGCCGAAGGGTCTCGCCGCGCTTGACCTCGACATTGCCCGGCAGCTTGGCCACCAGCGGCAGGTCGGTGCGGCCGATATCGACATAGACGAGCTGAACCTCGCCGAGCTGCTCGATGTAGTCGACCTTGCCTTCGAACAGATAGTCCGTGCCGGTGGCGATCGCGAGATCCTCCGGCCGCACGCCGAAGCTGATCGCGCCGCCATTCGCCGAGGCAGGCGTTGCGATCGGCACCGTCGCCTTGCGGCCGCCGACATGGCTGACAACCGTCGGGTTGCCGGCCTTCTCGATCCTGGCCGGCAGGATGTTCATTGCCGGCGAGCCGATGAACTGGGCCACGAACAGGTTGCCTGGACGTTTGTAGAGTTCCATCGGCGTGCCGACCTGCTCGACAACGCCTTCTTTCAGCACCACGATGCGGTCCGCCAGCGTCATCGCCTCGACCTGGTCGTGTGTGACATAGATCATCGTCGTGTTCGGCATCGATTCCTTCAGCTTGGCGATCTCGATGCGGGTGGCGACGCGCAGTGCCGCGTCGAGGTTCGACAGCGGCTCGTCGAACAGGAACACTTTCGGATTGCGCACGATGGCGCGGCCGATCGCGACGCGCTGGCGCTGCCCGCCCGACATCGCCTTGGGCAGCCGGTCGAGATATTTGGTCAACTGCAGGATCTCTGCCGCCTGACGGACACGCTTGTCGATCTCGGCCTTGCTTTCCTTGCCGATCTTCATCGAGAAGGCCATGTTGTCGTAGACGGTCATATGCGGATAGAGCGCATAGGACTGGAACACCATGGCGATGCCGCGCTTCGAAGGCGGCACGTCGTTCACCACCTCGCCGTCGATCTTGAGCACGCCGGACGTGATCTCCTCGAGACCGGCGATCGACCGCAGCAAAGTCGACTTGCCGCAACCCGACGGCCCGACAAAGACGATGAACTCGCCCGATTTGATGTCGAGGTCGATGCCGTGGAGAATGTTGAGGTTGCCGTATGATTTTTTCACCTGGTTGAGCGTGACATCGGCCATGGTTCTCTCCTCCCGTTAATTCCTGTTTGCAAGTTCAGTCAATGCGCCCGAACCAGGCGCCGTAACCGCCGAGGCGGACCGGCCCGGTGCCAGTCTGTCCCGAAAAGCCATGCCCGGGCAAGGGCTGCAGCGTGCCTTGGCCGAGATCGACCACGGCGGGCTTGCTGCCGAGGTTGAAGGCGCAGACGATCCGCTCATTGCCCTCGCGGCGCGTGAAGGCGACGGTGTCGCCACCGCTTTCGATGAAGTCGATGTCGCCCTTGGCCAGCGCCGGATGCTGGCGCCGGAAGGCGAGGAAACGGCGGTAATGTTCGAGCAGCGAGCTT
The DNA here is from genome assembly GCF_033977145.1 of Mesorhizobium montanum. Classification (NCBI taxonomy): domain Bacteria; kingdom Pseudomonadati; phylum Pseudomonadota; class Alphaproteobacteria; order Hyphomicrobiales; family Phyllobacteriaceae; genus Mesorhizobium; species Mesorhizobium montanum. The sequence continues at coordinate 1,648 of NZ_JAVIJF010000013.1, forward strand.
GCATCGCCCTGTTGCACATTGACGGCGTGCGACAGGTGCTTGCCCGGCACCGGCAGCCAGGGCTTGGCGGTCGAGAAACCGCCATTCCTGGCGGCCGCGTCCCACACCATCGGCGTGCGGCAGCCGTCGCGGCCCTTGAATTCCGGCCAGAACCGGATCCCGTAGGGGTCTTGCAGATCCTCGAACTTGAGCTCCGCCTCGCCAAGGCCGAGCTCTTCGCCTTGATAGATGCACACCGAACCGCGCAGCGACATCAACAACGCCGAGATCACCTTGAGATAGGCGGTCGGATCGGGCTCGTTGGCGGCCCAGCGCGAGGCCACGCGCATCACGTCATGATTGGAGAAGGCCCAGCACGACCAGCCGTCGCTGGCGACGGTGCCGAAGGCCTCCAGCACCGCGCGCACCTTCGCCGCGCTGATCTTCTCCGGCGCCAGGAAGTCGAAGGAGTAGCACATGTGCACGCGCTTGCCGTCTGCGGTGTAGGCGGCCACCACTTGAAGGCCGCGCTGCGAATCGCCGACCTCGCCGACCGCGGCCTGCGCCGGATATTCGTCGAGCAGCGCGCGGAACCGCTCGAGGAAGCCGAGGTTTTCCGGCCGGCTCTTGTCGTAGATATGGTCCTGGTAGTTGTAGGGGTTGACCGCCGGCGCCGTCTGGTCGTTGCGCTCTTCCGGCGGCAACGGCGGATTGTCCTCCAGCCCCTGGCTGTGGAAGTAGAAATTGATGGTGTCGAGGCGGAAGCCGTCGACGCCGCGCTCCAGCCAGAAGCGGGTGATGTCGAGCAACGCGTCCTGGACCTCTTTGTTGTGGAAGTTGAGGTCCGGCTGCTCGGCCAGGAAATTATGCATGTAATATTGCTGGCGGCTGGTGTCCCACTGCCAGGCGGAGCCGCCGAAGATCGACAGCCAGTTGTTGGGCGGCGTGCCGTCGGGCTTGGCGTCCGCCCATACATACCAGTCGGCTTTCGCATTGCCACGGCTGGAGCGGCTTTCCTTGAACCAGGGGTGGATGTCGGCGGTGTGCGACAGCACCTCGTCGATCATCACCTTGAGCCCGAGCCGATGGGCTTCCGCCACCAGCGCGTCGAAATCGGCCAGCGTGCCGAACATCGGGTCGACGTCGCAATAATCGGACACGTCGTAGCCGAAATCCTTCATCGGCGATTTGAAGAAGGGCGAGATCCAGATCGCGTCGACGCCGAGCGAGGCGATGTAGGGCAGGCGCCGCACAATGCCTTTCAGGTCGCCGATGCCGTCGCCGTTGGAGTCCTGATAGGAGCGCGGATAGATCTGGTAGATCACCGCGCCCCGCCACCAGTCGCGGTCGACGGCGGGGTCGGGTCTCGAAGTCGCCCTCAAAGCCGATTGCATTTTCTCAACCTCCTTTCACCGAGCCGGCAAGCAGCCCGCGGACGAAATAGCGCTGCAGCGAGAAGAACACGGTCAGCGGCACGATAATGGTGATAAAGGCCGATGTCGTGAGGATCTCCCAGTTGCCGCCTCTCGAGCCGAGCAGCGCGTTGAGCTTGGCCGTCAGCACGATCTGGTCGGGCGCCGTGCCGAGGAAAACCATCGCCACCAGGAGATCGTTCCATACCCACAGGAATTGGAAGATGGCGAAGGAGGCCAGCACCGGGAACGACAGCGGCAGCACGATCTTGACGAAGATCTCGAAGTCGCTGGCGCCGTCGATGCGCGCCGATTCCATGATCTCGCGCGGCAGGCCGGCAATATAGCTTCTGAGCAGATAGATGGCGAAGGGCAGGCCGAAGCCGGTATGCGCCAGCCAGATGCCGAGATAGGTTTTCGACGGCACGCCGAAGAAGGTGCCGACGCCGTTGTAGAGCTTGAGCAGGGGGATCAGCGACATCTGCAGCGGCACCACCAGCAGGCCGATGATGACGGCGATCAGCAGCGCCCGGCCGGGAAAGCGCATCCAGGCCAGCGCATAGGCTGCGAAGGCCGCGATCAGGATCGGGATGACGGTCGAGGGAATGGTGACCGTCAGCGAGTTCATGAACGAACGGCCGATGCCTTCGGAAAATAGCACGGCATCGTAGTTGTCCGTGGTGAATTTCGGCGGCGCCGAGGAGGCATAATAGACGCGCTGGCCACGGTCGCCTTCGAAGGCTTTCGGCGAAGACAGCACGAAACTGCCGTCGCCATTCACCTGCAGCGACACCCCGTCGCCGAGATCGGCGGCCGTCCCGGCCTTGTACTGCGTCGGCGTCGCCGCCTTGGTGCCGAAGGCGCTGATTGCGCGCTTGGCGCCGTCGCCGAAGACGTTTCCCTCGATGACGTATTTGCCGCCCCTCTGGGTTTGCGCGGAGGCAGGCGGCAACCGACCGGCCTCGGTCTGGCTGGAGCTTGAGAAGGAATTCCACCAGCCCGAGGCGATGATCTGGTCCTTGTCGCGCAGCGACGAGACCAGGATGCCGAGTGTCGGGATGGTCCAGATGACGACGAAGACCAGCACGGCGATATGGACGCCGAAGCGGCTGACGAAGGGCTTTCCGCGGGTCGCAGCCATCTCAGTGTCCTCCCGTCTCTTTGTTGGCCTGGCGGATGTTCCAGACCATGATCGGAATGACCGCGATCATGATGATGATGGCGATCGTGGCGCCGCGGCCGAAATCGCCGCCGCCGCGAAACATCCAGTCGAACATCAGATTGGCCAGCACCTGGCTGTTCCATTGGCCGTTGGTCATGGTCAGCACGATGTCGAACACTTTCAGCACCAGGATGGTGATGGTGGTCCAGACGACCGCTATCGTGCCCCAGATCTGCGGCACCATGATCTTCCAGAAGATCTGGAACGGGTTGGCGCCGTCGATCACGGCCGCTTCCAGCGTCTCTTCCGGAATGCCACGCAGCGCCGACGACAGGATGACCATGGCAAAGCCGGTTTGGATCCAGATCAGGATGATCATCAGGAAGAAATTGTTCCAGAGCGGCAACGATATCCACACCTGCGGCTGGCCGCCGAAATACTGGATGACGGCGTTGAGCAGGCCGATCTGCACCTGGCCCTCGCCGCGATATTCGTAGATGAATTTCCAGATCACGCTGGCGCCGACGAAGGAGATCGCCAGCGGCAGGAAGATCAGGCTCTTGGCGATCGTGCCCCACCAGATCTTGTCGGTGAGCACGGCGATGATCAGGCCGAGGAAGGTGCAGGCCGCCGGCACCACGGCCAGCCACAGGATGTTGTTGAAGATCGAGTTGCGGAAATCATGGTCGCCGAATGCCCATTGGTAATTGGCAAAGCCGACGAAATGTTCGCCGCCTCGGTCGAGAAAGGAAAGCCGCAGCGTCTCGATCACCGGATAGATCAAGTAGATGGTCAGGATGATCATTGCCGGGCCGACGAACAGCCACGGCCGCACCAGCCCTTGCCGGCGCAGATTGTCGACGGCGGCGCTGCCGGAGACGCCGCGCGACGGGAAGATAAGGTCGAGCAATTTGTTGGCGCCCCAGAAATAGGCGACACAGCCGCCGACGCCGATGATGATGACGAATATGGCCGAGAAAATCTGAGCCGCCATGGGTCCCTCTCCCTGCGCATGACCGGCCAGGCAAGGCTGGCGGTCGGATGCACCGACCTGTGAGTTATTCGGAACAATCGAGACGCGAAGGCTTCCGGCATGCGTTGCCGGTCGGACCCGGGCCGTAGCCCGGATCCAGTAGGAGGATCAGGAAGATTTCAGGTCGCCACGCGCGGCGGCCTGTTTTGCCAGCTGTTTGCCGGCTGCCTACTTGATGGCATCCCAGCTCTTCTGGATGTCGGCGGCGACGTCCTGGGCGGACTTGCCGCCGACCAGGTCGATCATGCCGGTCCAGAAAGAGCCCGCGCCGACCTTGCCGGGCATCAGGTCCGAGCCGTCGAAGCGCACCGTGGTGGCCCCGACCAGGATCTCGCCCTGCTTCTTCAGCGCGTCGCTGCCATAGGCTTCCTTGTTGGCGCCCTTGAAGGGCGTGACAAAGCTCTTCTGCGCCATCCACAATTCATGCGCGAGCGGCATCTGCAGGAACTTGATGAACTCGCGCGAGGCCTTGGAGTCCTTGGTGATCATCACCAGCGTTCCGGCCACTTCCAGCGGCGTGCCCAGTTCCGGCTTGGAGGCGTAGGGCGGGTAGGGGAAGAAGTCCGCATCCTGACCGAGCTTCACGTTTTCCGGGAAGAAGGAGGGGATGAACGACGCCTGATGGTGCATGTAGCATTTCGGCGGCACGCTGAAGAGGCCCTTCGGGCTGTCGCGGAAGTCGGTCGCCGCGACGGCCTTGGCGCCACCGTCGACCATCTTGTCGTCGGTCGCGATCTTGCCGAAGATGTCGAGGGCGTTGACCACGGCCGGATCGGTGAAGGGGATCTCGTTCTTCACCCATTTGTCGTAGACTTCCGGCGGCTGCGTGCGCAGCATGATGTCCTCGACCCAGTCGGTCGCCGGCCAGCCGGTGGCGCCGCCCGAACCCAGTCCGATGCACCATGGCTTGCCGCCGTCGGCAATGATCTTCTTCTCGAGGTCGGCGAGTTCCTCCTGCGTCTTCGGAATCTTGTAACCGGCCTCTTCGAAATTATCTGGCGAGTACCAGACCAGGCCCTTCACGTCGATCTTGTAGGGAAAGGCATAGAAGCCCGGCTTGCCGTCCTTGCCGTTATAGGTGCCGAGCTTGGCCCAGGAGTCGCCCGCGGCATAATTTTCCTTGATCCAGGCGGCGACGTCATCGCCCAGCGGCGTCAGCACCCCCTTGGAAGCGAGATCCTGGATCAGTCCCGGCTGCGGCAGGACGGCGATGTTGGGCGGGCTGCCGGCCTGTGTGTCGATGACGATCTGCTGCTCATAGTTCTCGGACGAGGAGTATTTGACCTCAGCCCCGGTCGCCTCGGAGAAATAGTCGAGCACCGAACGGACGAGCGTCTCGTCCTCACCGCGCCACGGACCGAAGATGGTCAGCGTTTCGCCCTTGAGGTCGACTTTCTTGAGATCGTCGTAATTCGCCCAGTGGAAGCGCGGGTCCTCACCCGGCTTGAACTTCAGCTCGGCATGCGCCGGCAGGCCAAGAGTGAGCGCGGCGAACGCAGCACCCAAGAGAAGCATTTTCTTCATCGCAATCCTCCCAGTGGTGAAACAGTTCGGACGAAACCTCCATCTCGTCCGCCGACGCCCACGGAACTGTGACTCAGCGAGAAGGCAACTGCAACCTTTCGACGAGTGCTCCAAAGCGCTTTGGCTGATTTGATCTCGCCATTGAATTGCCATGAAGTCAAGAGGTTCTTCTAACCAATCGATTTAGAAAATGCCGAAACATCGAAGAAAGGCGCAATGAAGCACATTTTTTGCACTGCAACAGCGATTTCCGCTTCAAACCGGACTGATGCACCTCTAAGGTCGTCTTGTCTAGCGATGGGGCAGCCATCATCGGACCGATTCAAATTGAAAGCGCTTTGAGGCTGGAGACCTCCGATGAACCTTAAGCAACTGTCGCATATGCTGTCGCTCTCACAGACTACGGTCAGCCGCGCCCTGAACGGCTATCCCGAGGTCAGCGAGGAAACCAGGCGGCGGGTGATGGACGCCGCCAAGCGCCACGGCTACCGGCCGAACCCAAGCGCGCGTCGGCTCGCCACCGGCAAGTCGGGCATGATCGGCTATGTGCTGCCGACGGGCGCCGCCGTCGACATCGATCCGCATTTCGTCGAATTCCTCTCCGGTCTCGGCGACTATGCCCGCTCGCACGAGCTCGACCTCGTGCTCTCGCCGGCCGACGCGGACGATGAGGAGACGACCTACCGCCGTATCGTCGCCAACCGGCAGGTCGACGCCGTCTACCTCTCCGCGCCACGGCCGGCCGACCGGCGCCTGGCGCTGGTCAACACGCTGGGCATCCCTTTCATCGTCCATGGCCGCAGCGAAGGTTTGGATTTCGACTATCCGTATCTCGACATCGACAATGAGGGCGCCTTTCACGAAGCGGCGCGGCTGCTGACCCAGCTCGGCCACAAGCGCTTGGCGCTGATCAACGGCAATGACCGCGAAACCTTCGCCATCCATCGCGAGCGCGGCATGCGCCGGGCGCTTGCCGCGAGCGGGCTGACGCTTGGCGAGCGCCAGGTCTGCTCCGTCACCATGACCGAGGAAAACGGCTATCGTGCCGCCCGTCGGCTGATCGAGGGGGACGAGGCGCCGACAGCCATCCTCTGCTCAAGCCTGATCATGGCGCTCGGCGTCGTGCGCGCCGTGCGCGATCTCGGCCTGACCATCCCGGGCGACTTGTCGCTGGTCGCCCATGACGACGTCTTCCCCTGGCTGCGCCCGGAGAATTTTCCGGTGCCGCTATCGACAACGCGCTCCTCGATCCGCCTTGCCGGCGCGCGCGTCGCCGAACGCCTGGCGGCGCGGATTTCCGGGCTGGAAGAGGGGGCGCGGGGCGAGGTCTGGCCGGTGGATCTGGTGATCAGGGGATCGGTTGCTGGAGCGCCGGTATAGGTCACGATCCAAAAGTTTCGCTGATTGGCTCCCAGGCACCCTTTACTGTCGTGGGACAACGGTCCGCCTTCGGCTGCTCCTGATGTCGGGCGGTGACAACCGTTAAGCCAGAACCGTCAACCAGTCCTTCCAGGTGCGCCATTTGCCGACATTCCCGTTCACCGAAGCGGATCCAATCCAACACCCTGGGCCGCCGCCGAAGACCTCGCAGGTGGTGATCGTCGGTGGCGGTGTTATCGGCGTAACAACGGCCCTTTTCCTTGCGGACCGAAACATTCCGGTGACGCTGCTGGAAAAAGGCCGCGTCGCGGCCGAACAGTCCTCCCGAAACTGGGGGTGGATCAGAAAGCAGGGACGAGACGCGGATGAACTGCCGATCGTCATCGAGGCTTCTCGCCTGTGGCGGCAGCTGGCCGATGAGTGCGGCGAAGACATCGGGTTGAACCAGACAGGCGTGACCTACCTAGCGAACTCCGACAAGTCCATGGGCGAGTTCGAAGAGTTCATGAAGGTTGCCGCGATCCATGAACTCGACACGCGCCTCCTGGACGCCGACGAGACCGCAAAACTCATGAACGGCATGTCGCGCAGGTTCAAGGGCGCGATGACGACGCCCTCCGATATGCGTGCGGAGCCGTGGTTGGCGGTGCCGGCGCTGGCTAGGCTTGCCGTGCGAAAAGGCGCCCGGATCGTGGAAAATTGCGCGGCGCGCGCTCTCGAGATCTCGGCCGGCAGGGTCAAAGGCGTGTGGACCGAGGCGGGATATATCGAGGCCTCTAGCGTGCTGGTCGCGGGCGGAATCTGGTCTTCCCTGTTCCTGGCGAGACACGGCGTGTCCATCCCCCAGCTCAGCGTCCGGGTAACCACAGCTGCAACGGAGCCCTTGCCCGAGATCTATCCAGGCGCGGCCGCCGACGATCACATCGCCTTCAGGCGCAGGCAGGATGGCGGATACACGCTCGCCGCGGGCGGCAGCCACTTGCTTTACCTTGGGCCTGACGCATTCCGGCACGCCGCCAAGTATATTCCCGCTCTTAGGGACAATCCGTTCGGAACGCGCTATTTCCCGTTCGCTCCGTCAGGCTACCCGGATGGCTGGTCGACGCCGCGCGATTGGGCGCCGGATTCCGCGAGTCCTTTCGAGAGAATGCGGGTGCTCAACCCAGCCCCTGAACCTGCCCGGCTTCGTTCGACTGAGCGCAATTTCAAACAGCTTTTTCCGCAGTTCGACAACGTTCGCTTGAAGGTCGGCTGGGGCGGCATGATCGACGCCATGCCCGATGTGGTCCCCGTCGTGGATCAGGTCCAGGCGATCGGCGGTCTTTTCGTCGCGACGGGCATGAGCGGCCACGGATTCGGCATCGGACCCGGCATTGGTCGCGTCGTCTCCGATATGATCCAGGGAAATGAAACCGGGCACGATCTCAGCCGCTTTCGGCTGCAGCGCTTCTACGATGGAAGCCCTGTCCGGTTAGGTCCGGCCCTTTAAATGGGCAACTGGTTGCTACTAGCGGCATTTTGATAGCCGATTGCCTGGACTTATTCCTTCGCTGCCCCAGCCGCCTTGATATCCAGCAACCCATAGCCGAAGTCATTGTCCCGTCCTTTCGGCCCGAGATCCTTGGCCGTTGCGGCAAGCGCCTTCTCGATCTCGTCGGCCGTGCGATCCGGCGTCGCGTGGATCAGGTTGGCGATGGCGCCGGAAACGATCGCTGCCGCGAACGAGGTTCCGGTTACCACATCCGAGCCGGCGCCGCTCGGCGCCACCATCTCCACGCCCGGCGCCGAGATGAAGACGTAGGCGCCGCGGTTGGCCTGCGGCATCAGCCCGTCCTTGGCATCGGTGGCGGTGACCGCGATGACGCCGTCGAACGCGGCCGGATAGCCGTAGGGCGCCTTCGGGCCGTTGTTGCCGGCGGCCGCCACCAGCACCATGCCGAGCGCCCGCGCATTGCGGCAGGCGGTGCCGAGCAGGTCGTTCTTCGGGCCGACGAAGCTCATATTGATGATGCGCACATCTTGGCTCGCCGCCCAGTCGAGCGCCGACAGGATGACGTCCATGGTCGACTTGCCGCCTTCGAAGGCGCGCGCGTGATAGATCCTGGCGCCCGGCGCCATGCCTTCCAGCGGCCCGACGCCGGCGATCAACCCGTCGACCGAGGTGCCGTGGTCGCGCTTCTCGATAGGCACGTTGGGCATGGCGTCGTATTGCCCGGCGATGACGCCGGCGAGCGCCGGGTTGGTGTCGTCTATGCCGGTGTCGATGACGGCGACACGCACATTCTCCCCGCTCGCCTGTTTCGCATCGAGCGTGATGCGGTCGAAGGCATAATTCACGATGCCGGCCGCCTGCTGCAGCGTGTAGATGTGGTTGGGTTCGCGCCGCCGCGTGCGGCCGTCGGCGGCAAGCTGCGCCAGCACCACGCCGACGGGCCGCCCGTCGGTGATGCCGAAGCGCACCAGCGTGGCGCCGAGCAGCCGCGACTGGCGCTGCGAGCGCACCTGCAGGCCGAAGGAATTGGCGATCTGCTGCACGACGCCGGCATCGCCGTCGACCGTCACCAGCACTTCGTCGGGCACGAACTCGCCGGTGATCGCGCGCGGCGGCTCGGCCAGATTGAGGCCTTGAGGCACCGTCACCGGCCCGTTCGGCGCAGGGGCGGGCGGCGGCGTGTTGGCGGGACCGTTCGCTGAGGATGTTCCGTCAGAAGGCGCCGGCGTTTGCGGTGTTGCGCCGGCCGGCGGGTTCGGGAACAGGTCGACGATCAGCGCCGGCAGGAACACCGCGCCGCCCGTGCCGGTGCCCGGTGTCCCACCGCTCTTGGTGCCGCCATTCTTGTCGCAGCCGGCGCCTGCCGCCGTCGTGCGGTCCAGGCAGTCGACCTGCTTTTGCGTCAAGTTCGGGTCATTGGTCTGCGCAAACGCAGGCGCGGCGAAAAATGCCGCCGCCAGGACTGCCGCGTGAAGAATGACCGCCTTAGCCATCGGCCGGTTTCCTTCCCTGCATCACGGTGTCCGCGAAAGGCTGGGCGGCAATAAGGCCGACAAGCCTGTCGTAGTCGGCCGTCGTGCTCGCCGGGATCGTCAGATGGAAGACGCCGTCGGCGGTCGGGCCGCTGGCGATCTTCAGCCCGTTCTGGCCGAGGAAGGCGGCGATATCGGCCATCTTGGCATCCGGCTTGAACTTGACCAGCGCGAAAGGCAGCTTCGCCAGATCGTCCTGCGCGCCGGCTATCTCGAAGTCGTTGCCCTTCCCGCCCGGCTGTTCGAACGACTGCACCAGCACCAGCGCCAGCAGCGCCGCGGCAGCCACCCAGGCGACGCCGGCAGGCATCGCCGTGACCCGGCCGAAGACCTTGGCGAGCCACGACTGGCCGGCAGGCACGCGCACGGGGCCGGCCTCGGCGTCGAGCGCCCTGGCGAAGCGGGAGAGCGCATCGGCGGGCGGCCGGATCGCCTCGTTGGCGGCGGCGTTGCCGGAAAACTCGGCCTCCGCCTCGCCAAGTGCCGTCATCGCCGCCGGATCGGTGGCCAGCCATTCCTCGACGGCCTCCAGCTCGGCGCCTTCCAGCGAGCCGTTCAGGTAGAACGGCAGCAGCGTCTCCATCTCGTCGCGGCGCGACATTTTCTCAGCGGCGCTCATGGCCACCCCCTGTCGTAACCGGCGGCCTTCAAGGCTTCGCCGAGTTTCTTGCGGGCGTAGAACATCCTGGTTTTGACGGTCGCGACCGGAATGCCGAGCACCTCGCCGATCTCGGTCACCGACTGGCCATGGTAATAGGCAAGATCGATCACCGTGCGGTGTTCCTCCACCAAGGCATCGACGAAGCGGCGCAAGGCGGCGGCCTTGTCCTCCTTCATGGTGACGACTTCCGGCGTGTCGGCGCCGTCGGGAACTTGCGCCGCGTCGTCGTCGTCGATCCAGTCTTCCTTCTTCCTGCGCAGCGAGGACAGCGCCTTGAAGCGGGCGATGCCCAGCAGCCACGTCGAGACTTCCGAGCGACCCTCGAAACTGGGCGCCTGTTTCCACAGCTCCAGGAAAACCTCGTTTGCGATATCGTCGGCCATCATTTCCGATCCCGTCTGGCGCGCCACGAAGCGGTAGATCCGCGCGTGGTGACGCATGAACAGGAGCCGAACGGCGGCCCGGTCGCCCTTCGCGACCCGGTCTACAAGCGCGCGATCGGTTTCGGTCGCCGCATTCATGGCCGGTCGAGCCGCCTGGCTCCTCGAAGCTCTGTCGCTGATCGGTCCAAAAAGGTTCACCCTCCGCCAAGGATTTTTCGGAGGCTAACCGAAGAGCGGGAAGGTTGCCAGAGGTGCGCTTTTTCCTTTCCCCTGTGGGGGAGAAGCACAAAGGCACCTATCGCGACCTAGGATCCATTCCGTGAGATCAAGGTGTTGATTCGGATGCAGAATTTTGCTCTGTTGCACCCTCGCGCAAGGTCACGGCATGGATCCTCGGGTCTGCGCGTCCGCTTCGCTTCCGCTCCGCCCGTGGATGACGATGTTGCGTGGCCCCTGCCAGTCCGCAACGTTTGCAGAGGAGCCGACATCGAAGCTGCCAACCTCCGCCCTTACAAGGAAGAAGGAGAGCTCAGTCCAAAAACACCCTCGCCTTCATCGTCTCGGGTATCGCCACGCCGAGCCGGCTCAGCACCGTCGGCGCGAGCTGCAATTGGTCGAGCAGCGTGTCGGCCTCGGGGCCTTTCGCCGGGCCGAAATAATAGAGCGCGAAATCCTGCATCTCGTCGTCATGCCCGCCATGATGGCCGCGGTTCGTCTGGCCATGGTCGGCCGTCACGATCACTTGGTAGCCGGCTTCGCGCCATTGCGGCAGGAAGGCGGCAAGCATGCCATCCATGGCGTAGCAGGCGTGGTCCATCTCGTGGCAGTCATGGCCGAAGCGATGGCCCATCGAATCCAGCGTGCAGGTGTGCAGGATGCCGTAGTCGATGCCGTGGCGCTTCGCCAGCATGGTCAGCGTCGCGAACAGGTCGACGTCGCTCGGCGTCATCTGGTTCTTGAGATTGTAGCCGGTCATGGTGTGGAAGCGGCCATGCGTGATCGGCCCGCAAGGCTCGTCGAACTCCATGTCCTCGACGAGGTCGAACGGACAGGAGCGGAAGAATTCCGACCAGTAGGAATGGGTCACCGCACCCGTCTTGCCGCCGGCCTTGCTCACTTCCGAAAAGATATCCGGCTGGGTGACGCGGAAGCGGTTCTCATTGGAAAGGATACCGTGCACCTGCGGCGTGACACCGGTGTGGATCGAGGCATAGCAGCAGGCCGAGGTCGACGGCAGCACGGAACGCATCTTCCACACCTGGGCTTCACCCGACTGCGCCCAGCCTTCGAGATTGCCCATCAGCCGGCGCCAGTTCCGGTAAGGGACGCCGTCGAGGATGATGAGCAGCAGTTTGGATTTGAGCGCCATGGGCGGCCCGTTGCCGGAGGGGACGACGTCCGGGCCAGACAGCTAGGCCCAAACCCACTGAGAGACGATGTGCGCGCCTAGTTGCCCGCGCTTTCCATACGCCGGCCGGCAATGGCCTTCTCCAGCCAGCCGATCTCCATTTCGGGAACGGAGGACAACAGAAGGTCGGTATAGGCGTCGAAGGGCGGCGTCAGCACCTTGCTTTTGGAGCCGTAGCGCACCACCTCGCCGCGATACATCACCGCGATGGAATCGGCGATCGACTTCACCGTCGCCAGATCGTGGGTGATGAACAGGTAGGCGACCTTCTCGACCTGCTGCAGATTGAGCAAAAGCTTGAGAATGCCGTTGGCGACCAGCGGATCGAGCGCCGACGTCACCTCGTCGCAGATGATCAGCTTCGGCTTGGCGGCAAGCGAGCGGGCGATGCAGACGCGCTGCTTCTGGCCGCCGGAGAGCTCGGCCGGGTAGCGGTCGATGAAGCCCTTGCCCATCTCGATCTCGTCGAGCAGCTCGGCAACGCGCTTGTCGCGCTCGCGGCCCCTCATGCCGAAATAGAATTCCAGCGGCCGGCCGATGATGGTGCCGACCGTCTGGCGCGGATTCATCGCCACGTCGGCCATCTGGTAGATCATCTGCAGCTGGCGCAGGTCTTCCTTCGGCCTGTCGGAAAGCCTGTTGCCAAGCATGCGGCCGTTGAAGACGACGCTGCCCTGCTCCGGCGGCAACAGGCCGGTGATGGCGCGTGCCAGCGTCGACTTGCCGGAACCGGACTCGCCGACCACGGCCAGGGTCTGACCGGGGTAGATGTCGACCGAGACGTTCTTCAGCACCTTGACGTGACCGCCGCCATAGGCCGCCGTAACATTCTTCACCGACAGCATCGGCGCCGTGCCGGGCTGCTGCTCGTGGTGCTCGATCTCATGCACCGAGACCAGCGCGTTGGTGTATTCCTGGCGCGGCTCCTTGATGATCTGCCGCGTGCCCCCCCATTCGACCAGCCGGCCGTGGCGCAGCACCATGATCTCGTCGGACACCTGCGCGACGACCGCGAGATCATGGGTGATGTATAAAGCCGCCACATGCGTGTCGCGGATAGCGTCCTTGATTGCCGCCAGCACGTCGATCTGCGTCGTCACGTCGAGCGCGGTTGTCGGCTCGTCGAAGACGATCAGGTCAGGCTCAGAGCACAGTGCCATCGCCGTCATCACGCGCTGCAGCTGGCCGCCGGACACCTGGTGCGGGAAGCGCTCGCCGATGGTCTCGGGATTGGGCAGGCTGAGCTTCCTGAACAGCGCGACGGCGCGTTTCTCGGCTTCGGCCCGGGTCGCCGTGCCGTGCAGCAGGGTCGCCTCCACCACCTGGTCCATCAGCCGGTGCGCCGGATTGAAGGCCGCCGCCGCCGATTGCGCGACATAGCAGACCTCGCGGCCGCGCAATTTGCGAAAACCGTCCTTGCCACCCTTCATGATATCGCGGCCGTTGAGGATGACCTCGCCGCCGGTGATGCGCACGCCGCCGCGGCCATATCCCATGGACGACAGGCCGATGGTCGACTTGCCAGCGCCGGACTCGCCGATCAGGCCGAGCACTTTGCCCTTCTCCAGCGTCAGCGAGACGTCATGGACAAGGGTGATCGTCTTCGGCGCCTCGCCGGGCGGATAGACCGTCGCTTCGATGCGCAGGTTGCGGATGTCGAGCAGCAGGCCGGATTTCGGTTGCCCGGGTTTCGCTTTGCTTTCAGCCATCAGCCGCGTCCTCCCTTAAGGCTTGTCGTGCGGTTGAGGATCCAGTCGGCGACAAGGTTGACCGAGATCGCCAGCGCTGCAATCGCGGCCGCCGGTATGAGCGCGGCGCCTATACCGAACACGATGCCGTCCTTGTTCTCCTTCACCATGCCGCCCCAGTCGGCATCCGGCGGCTGCACGCCAAGGCCGAGGAAGGACAGCGTCGAAAGGAACAGCACTGCGTAGATGAAGCGCAGGCCGAGTTCAGAGATCAGTGGCGACAGCGCGTTGGGCAGGATCTCACGGAAGATGATCCAGCCGCTGCCTTCGCCGCGCAGCTTTGCTGCTTCGACATAGTCCATCACGTTGATGTCGACGGCGACCGCGCGCGACAGGCGGTAGACGCGGGTTGAATCGAGGACGCCCATTACCAGGATCAATGTCACCAGGTTGGACGGTAGCACCGAAAGCACGACGAGAGCCATGATCAGCGTCGGGATCGACATTAGCAGATCGACAAGGCGCGACAGCCCCGTGTCGAACCAGCCGCCGAAAACCGCCGCCGAAAAGCCGAGAATGGCGCCGAGCGAGAAGGACAGCGCGGTGGCGAGCACGGCGATGAACAAGGTGATGCGGGCACCGTAGATCATGCGCGACAACAGATCGCGCCCAAGATTGTCGGTGCCCAGCCAATGCAGCGCCGACATAGGTTCCCAGGGAGTGTCGCTGACGATCTCGGCATTGCCGTGCGGCGCGATCCATGGCGCGAAGACCGCCGCCAGCACGAACAGAGCGGTGAGCACCAGGCCGATCAGCGCCGCGATGGGAATGCGTCTGATATCGAGCATATCGGTCGCCCCCTACTTCGGATGTCTGAGACGCGGATTGGCGACGATCGCCGCTATGTCCGCGATGATGTTCAAGCTGATGTAGACGGCGGCGAAGATCAGTCCGACCGCTTGCACCACCGGCACGTCGCGCTTGGTGACGTGGTCGACGAGATATTGGCCCATGCCGGGATAGACGAAGATCACTTCGACGACGACGACACCCACGATCAGGTAAGCCAGATTGAGCATCACGACGTTGATGACTGGCGCAATGGCATTCGGAAATGCATGCTTGCGGATCACGCTGAAGGCCGACAGGCCCTTCAGTTCCGCTGTCTCGACATAGGCCGACTGCATCACGTTGAGGATGGCCGCCCGCGTCATGCGCATCATGTGGGCGAGCACCACCAGCGTCAGCGCGGCCGCCGGCAGCGCGATCGCCTGCATGCGCTCGCCGAACGGCATGCCGTCATAGACCGTGGAGATGGCAGGAAACCATTGATATTGCACGGCAAAGAAATAGACGAGCACATAGCCGATAAAGAATTCGGGGAACGACGTCGAGGCGAGCGCCAAGCCGGAAATCAGCTTGTCGACCCAGCCATTACGGTAGCGCACTGCGATCAAACCTAGGATGATCGCGAGCGGGATCGCCACGATCGCCGCCCAGAAGGCCAGGAACAGCGTGTTCCACAGCCGTTCCTTGATCGACGTCGCGATATCCTGCCCGCTCGACATGGCGGTGCCGAGATCGCCGGTGAGCACGCCGCCCAGCCAGTGGAAGTAGCGTATATAGGCAGGCTGGTTGAGCCCGAGTTGCTCGCGCAGGTTGGCGAGCGACTCCGGCGTCGCCGACTGCCCGAGAATGGCTTGCGCGACGTCGCCGGGCAGGATCTGCGTGCCGGCGAAGATCAGGACCGAAACGGCCAACAGAAGGAGGATGCCCAGCGCAATGCGCTGGGCCACCAGTTTCAAGACGGGTGAGGACATCTCCGCAAGGCCGTGCTCAGGCTTCCAGCCAGCACTTCGCGAGGGCGTAGCCGTTGCAAAGCTCCTGGTGCGGATCCTCCACCCAGCCTGCCACCTTGGGACCTGTCGCGTCGATGAATTGGTTGAACATCGGCAGGATCAAGCCGCCTTCGTCGCGCACCATGACGGCCATGTCGTGGTACATCGCCTTGCGCTTGGCCTCGTCGAGCTCGGCGCGAGCGGCCAGCACCATCTTGTCGAAGTCCGGGCGCTTGAAACGCGTGTCGTTCCAGTCGGCAGTGGACAGATAGGCGGTCGAGTACATCTGGTCCTGAGTCGAGCGTCCGCCCCAGTAGGAAGCGCAGAAGGGCTGCTTGTTCCACACTTCGTTCCAGTAGCCGTCGCCGGGCTCGCGCTTGATCTCGAGCTTGATGCCGGCCTTGGCCGCGCTCTGCTGGTAGAGCTGGGCCGCGTCCACGGCGCCCGGGAAGGCGACGTCCGAGGTCCTCAGCAGCACGGTACCGTCATGGCCCGACTTCTTGTAGTGGAACTTGGCCTTGTCCGGATCGTATTTGCGCTGCTCGATCTCGGTGAATAGCGGGTAGGACGCATTGATCGGGAAGTCGTTGCCGAGCGAGCCGTAGCCGCGCAGCACCTTGTTCAGCATCTCCTCGCGGTTGATCGCCAGCTTCAGCGCCATCCTGAGGTCGTTGTTGTCGAACGGCGCCGTGTCGCAATGCATGATGAACACGTAATGGCCGGGACCGGAATGGTTGCGGATGGTGACGCCCGGCACGCGCTTGATCAGGTCGACGATCTTCGGCTCGACGCGGTTGATCATGTTGACCTGACCGCCCTGCAGGGCCGCCGTGCGCGCCGTCGCGTCGTTGATGACGACGACCTCGATCTGGTCGGCATGGCCCATCTTGTCGCCCTGCCAGTAATTGGCGAAGCGCTCGCCGACATGGCGCACGCCGGGCTCGTTGACCTTGACCTTGTAGGGGCCGGCGCTAATGCCCGCGTCGGGCTTGTCCTTGCCGCCGTTCGGCTGAACGATCAGGTGGTAGTCGCTGAGCAGGTAGGGAAGGTCGGCATTGGCCTCCTTGAGCGTCAGCACGACTTCCTTGCCATTGGCCTTGATGGTGTCGATGCCTTTCATGTAGCCCAGCGCGCCGGACTTGGACTTCTCGTCCGAATGGCGCTCGAGCGTCGCGGCGACGTCTTCGGCGGTGACCGTCTTGCCGTTATGGAATTCGACGCCGTCGCGGATCTTCAGCGTCCAGACCTTGGCGTCGTCCGACGAGCCGATCTCCTCGGCGATGCGGTTCTCGAGCTTGCCCTCGGGGGAGAGCTCGACGATCATTTCGCCCCAGCATTTGCCGAAGGCGAACGGCACCTGCGTCATCATCAGCGCCGGATCGAGGCTGTTGGTGGATTCACCGCCGACCAGGCCGGCCTTCAGCGTGCCGCCCTTGACGGGGCCGGCGGCGCGGGATGCGCTCGAAAGCAGCGAGTTGGCGAAAGTGGCCGAGACGCCGAGCGCGGCTGCGCGGCCGAGAAAATCGCGACGGCTGAGCTTGCCGAGTGCGACGCGCCGGCTGAGATAGTCCAGTTCATTTGACATTGTAGGTTCCTCACTCTGGGTTCGACCTGAATGGTCGTTTCTTGTTTCTTGTGAGGGAATAATGACCGTAACGGAAAGCGGTAAGCAAGACCGAATGCGACATGCCCTGGCGTAAATCGCACGTCGCAATTGGACCAATCCTGCAAGCCCTCAGACGAGGGCGCGGAGGACTTTCTGCTCGAAATCGCGTTCAAAAACGAGATTCTCGCCCTCATAGGCCTCAATTCTGCCGCTGAGGATGAAATTTTGCGCGTCGCAGCGCATTTCGGCGAAGGTTTCGGTCCGCACCAACCACTCATTTCGCGAAAAGGTCTGCGTCCAATGCGTGCTGCCCTTGGCCGACAGCGGATCGTCCGGGTGGATTGCCCATGTCTCCCTGACGATGCTGCCGTGGACGAGTCCGTGTTCGAGGTCGCGCAGCTCGCCGAAATCGTCGGTTATGGAAAGCGTGACGGTGCCGGTCTTCTCGTCGCGGTCGACATGTCGCTCCGAATTCGCCGCCCTGGTCGTTTCGGTCGCCCAGGGCGGCGCGCCTTCCGGTTCGGTGAAGGAAACCTCGTTGGCCTTGGCTAACGGGCGAAGCGGCAGCTTGAGCGTCGCCTTCGACAGGTCGAGCGTCACCGGTTCCGGCGACGGCCAGATCATCGGCCAGTAAGCGGTCGAAACGGCGATGCGCAATTTGTGGCCGGCCGGCACGCGATAGGCGCACTGGTCTAGTACGACGCGCGCCGAAACAATCTCGCCAGGCACCAGCGCTTTCGGGAATTCATGCGAGTTGCGGTGGGTCAGGTTGAGCACGCCATAGGAGATCAGCTCCGCGGCGCCGTCGGGATGCACGTCGCAGAGACGCACCGCGATGTTGGCCTGGGGTCGATCGGCGGCTATCTGCACTTCGACCTCCGGCGCGCCGACGATGTCGATCGCCTCGGTGAGTTCCGGCTGGTCGAAGCATACGGAGAGCGCGTCGTCGGGGCGTTGGTCGCCCGGCAGCTCCGGGCCGAAGGTGAACGGAAAATACTCGCCGCCGGCAAGTCCGCAGGTCTGCGGCGAAGCGACGATCGAGGGCTTGGCACCGTCAGGGACAAGTTCGATCGCCTCAATCGAGATGTTCGGCGATGGCCATTCCTGCTCGGCTACCCAGCGGCCCGGCCGCTCCGGATGCCAGCGCGCCGGCCGCACGCTGTCCATCACATAGGCGCGATAGTCCGGATCGGCCTCGACGCCGGTCTCCGCGCCCTTCAGCCAGCGGTCCCACCAGCGCAGCGCTTCCTGCAGGAACCCGATGGCCGGCTTGGGTGCCGCATAGTGCGGATATTTGTGGATCCAGGGACCGACGATGCCTTTGACCGGCGCCTGGATGTTAGTGACGAGGTGCGAGATCGTGTTGCGGTAGCCGTCGTGCCAGCCGCCGATCGACAGCACGGCCGCTTTGACGGCGGAAAAATCCTCGCAGATCGAGCCGCGCTTCCAATAAGCGTCGCGATGCTGGTGGCTGAGCCACAGCGGCAAAAGGAAAGGCTGGTTCTCCAGCCGGGTGAGCCACAAATCGCGCCAGCGGTTGCCGCCGGCGATCGCCGGATCCGGCGGCCGCGACGAATAGGACAGCATCGTCGAGGCCCAGCCGAAATTTTCCAAGAGCAGACAGCCGCCCTTGTAATGAATATCGTCGGCATAGCGGTCGACGGTCGAGCAGAGGCTGATCACCGCCTTCAGCGCCGGCGGCTGTTTTGCCGCGACCTGCAGGCAGCTGAAGCCGCCCCAGGAAATGCCCATCATGCCGACACTGCCGTTGCACCAGGGCTGCGCCGCCGCCCAGGCGATCACGTCGCAGGCGTCCTGCAATTCCCGCTCGGAATATTCGTCATCCATCAGCCCTTCGGAATCGCCATTGCCGCGCATGTCGACGCGGATCGATGCGTAGCCGTGCCCGGCGAAATAGGGATGCGTCAGCTGATCGCGAAAAATGGTGCCGTCGCGCTTGCGGTAGGGCAGGTGCTCGAGGATCGCCGGCACCGGATCGTCGCCGGCATCCTCCGGCATCCACACCCGCGCCGACAACCGGCAACCATCCGGCATGACGATGCCCATATCGGGAAATTCGACGACCTTGCGGGGAAATTCGGTGACGGTTTTCATTGCGGGCATAACGCCCTGCCGGGAGATGACTTTCAATCGCTATTCGCGACCTGGCGCAGTGAAAAATACGACCTGTCACGACCGCATCGACCGCTAGCGCAATTCGTCCAGCAATTCAGGATGTCTTTCCAGCAGCGTCATAAGTTGAATGGTTGGGCCGCTTGGCTCGATAAGGCCTCTTTCATATTTATCGAATGCGTTCTCGCCGACTTTGAACAGCGATCCCGCCTCGCGCTGCGACAGGTTGAGTTTGGCGCGAATACGCCGGATGGTTGCTGGAGCGGGGACGCCGTCGATCTTTTCCCTGAGAACGCGCAGGGCGGCGTCGACGGCGACCATGTCATCCCCGACATGCACGCCATTCCCTTCCGAAGCCGGATAATAACCAGGCAGGTCCACCACCATGCTTTCGCCCTTATAGGCCACGGTGAATGGACGCACACTGCGTGTCAGGATTTCTCCAGTTTCGGGAGAGATCATGGTTTGACTGTTTTCTCTTGTAGCCATGTCATTTCTCCTTGAACGCCATGACGGTGAATTCGGTCACCACATCCGTCTGGAACTTCACGTAGAGGAGAAACCCGCGCGCCGGCACATGATAGACATCCTGCCAAACTCGATGATCCGCAAAAGTCGTCATCGACTTAACGAACATTTTTCGCGTCATGCCGCCGATCACCTCGACTATACCGGCGCGGTCGAAGCCGAGGCCGATTGCGTCCCGCAAGGCGGACGTTGTGATGGCCAATGCGTCAACGGACCCAAATGTCGTCTTGATCGCTTCAAGATCGTAGGTGGGCCTGCGCTTCTCCATAGCTCTATATGCCACCATAAAGGTGGCAATTCAAGAGTGAGAAAGTCAATTCAGCGGAATGTCGTTCTCGGCCTTGCTGGCCTGATAGGCGCCTGACAGCTCATCATAGCGGGCCGAGATCTTGCCGATGCGCCTCTCCAGCCGCTTGCGTTCCGCCTCGGGCAAAGCACGCACCAGCCTGCGTATGGAAAAGCTTTTCCAATAGGCGTTCTCGGCGTTGTAGCCGCCGGGGTCGAGGGTGAAGACCTCTTTCAAAATCTTCAGGTCATGCGGGATGGCGAAGCTGTCGCGCGAATCCTCGTGGCTGAAGAGATAGTAGAAATTGTCGAAGCCGGTCCAGGTGATGGCCGACAGGCAGAGCGAGCAGGGTTCGTGCGTGGCGACGAACAGCGCGTCCCTGGTGTCGACGCGTTCGGCCTTCGGCATTTCGTAAAAACGCTTCAGGCAGTGCACCTCGCCGTGCCAGAGCGGGTTCTCCACCTCGTTGTTGGTTTCGGCCAGCACCAGCGAGCGGTCGTTCTTCCGCAGAATCGCGGCGCCGAACAGCTTGTTGCCATGGGCGACGCCTTCGGCGGTCTTTGGCACGATGTCGTGCTCGATCACGTCGAGCAGGCGGTCGATCAGCGAAACGTCGGTCATGGGAAATCGCAAGCTTTCACGGAAGGTGGATCTCGTAGGGGTGCGAGAAATGAAATTCTTCGAGATTGGAGCCGTCGCCGCCGCGGTCGATGATGAGGAAATCCTGTTCCTCGCCGATCGGCGTCAGCACGCCATGCCAGAGGTTGCGGCGGTAGTTGATGCCTTGTCCGGGCGCGGCAATGAAGGCGTGCGGCTCGTCCGGTCCGTCCTCGGCGTCATGGCAGACAACGACCAGGAACGGGCGCGGCGACAGCGGGATGAATGCCTGGCTGCCGAGCGGATGACGCTCGACCATGGTGAGCTTCAGCGGCATTTCGTAGGGCGTTCCGCGCACCATGGAAATCAGCACCCGCGCATTCGGCCCCATCGCCTCGGCGGTGGCGAGGTCGTGATAGCGCATCGCCTTGCCGCCATTGATCGGGTAGCGGTTGTCGCCTCCCATGTCGATGACGTCGCCGAAAGGCGCGAAGTTTTCGCGGCTCAGCGGCTGGGCGACGATGCGCGTCACCGCGCCAGACCCCCAAAGGCGCCGCCAAGCTTGGCGTGACGGTTGACGTCCTTGTAGAGCAGGTAGCGGAAGTTGCCGGGGCCGCCGGCATAGCAGGCCTGCGGGCAAAAGGCGCGCAGCCACATGAAATCGCCCGCCTCGACCTCGACCCAGTCCTGGTTGAGCCGGTAGACGGCCTTGCCTTCGAGCACATAGAGCCCGTGCTCCATGACATGGGTCTCGGCGAAGGGAATGACCGCGCCGGGTTTCAGCGTGACGATGGTGACGTGCATGTCGTGGCGCATGTCGGCCGGATCGACGAAGCGGGTCGTGGCCCAGCGGCCCTCTGTGCCGGGCATCGGGCTCGGCGCCACCTGCCGGTCGCTCGAGAAGAAGGCCTCCGGCGCGTCGATACCATCGAGGGCCTCGTAGGCCTTGCGGATCCAGTGGAAGCGGACGGCAGCGCCGCTGTCGTTGCGCACCGTCCAGCCGCTGGCCGGCGGCAGGAAGGCGAAGCCACCGGGGGCAAGTACATGTTTTTTGCCGGCAAGCGATACGGCGAGCTCGCCCTCGACGACGAAGAGCACACCCTCGGCGCCCGCATCCAGTTCCGGCCGGTCGCTGCCGCCGCCAGGCAGAACCTCGACGATATATTGCGAAAACGTTTCGGCGAAACCCGAGAGCGGCCTTGCGATGATCCACGCCCTCGTCTTGTCCCAGAACGGCAGCGGGCTGGTGACGATGTCCTGCATCACCCCCCTTGGGATAACCGCATAGGCCTCGGTGAAGACGGCCCGCCCGGTCAAAAGCTCGTTCTGGCCGGGATGGCCGCCCTGCGGCGCGTAATAGGTTCGCTCGGCAGTCTTGATCATATCCATCGGGTCCTGATCCTCAGAGCAATTCCAGGAAAAACGAAAACAACATCAGAGCGGCAGCATGTCTTTCAGTCGAAGCAGCGCGATGCGTTCGACCTGATGGCAGGCGGTTTCGAACTCGATGCCGCGGCTGTTGCCGATCCGCGCCTCGAACTCCGCCAGGATTTCGTCCTTGGTCTTGCCCTTGACGGCGATGATGAAGGGGAAGCCGAAGGTGGTGACGTAGGCGGCGTTGAGTTTGGAGAACAGCTCGCGCTCCTTGTCGGTCAGCGCGTCGAGCCCGGCGGAAGCCTGTTCTTTGGCCGATTCCGGCGTCAGGCGCTTGGCCTTGGCCAGCTTGCCGGCAAGGTCGGGATGGGCGTTGAGCACCGAAAGCCGCTCGGCTTCGCTCGCCGCGCGGAAGACGCGGCAGAGCGCGTTGTGCAAGCCGCCGGCGCTGTCATGCGCCGGGCCGAGTTCCAATTCGTACGCACGCTCGGCGATCCACGGCGAATGCTCGAACACGCCGCCGAAGGCATGCGCGAACTCCTCGAACTCCATCCGCGACGGGCGTAGCGCCGGCGCCTCGTAAGGGTGTGTTTCGCGCCAATGCCTGGCGATGTCGATGCGCCGCGTCAGCCACACCCTGTCGTGCGATTTTACATAGTCGACGAAGCGCTTCAATGCCGCGACACGTCCGGGACGGCCGACCAGCCGGCAGTGCAGGCCGATATTCATCATGCGCGGCCTACCCGCCTTGCCCTCGGCATAGAGCGTGTCGAAGCTGTCCTTCAGATAGGCGAAGAACTGGTCGCCGGAATTGAAGCCCTGCGGCGTCGCAAAACGCATGTCGTTTGCATCGAGCGTGTAGGGAATAATGAGCTGCGGCTTATCCAGCCCATCGCGGTCGAACCAGTAGGGCAGTTCGTCGTCATAGGTGTCGGAGACGTAGTCGAAGCCGCCTTCCTCGGCGACGAGCCGCACCGTGTTGACCGAGGTGCGGCCCGTGTACCAGCCGGTCGGCCGGGCACCGGTCACCTCGTAGTGCAGCCGGATCGTCTCTTCGAGATCGCGCCGCTCGTCCTCGGCCGCATGGTCGCGATAGTCGATCCACTTCAGCCCGTGCGAGGCGATCTCCCAGCCGGCCTCCTGCATCGCCGCGACCTGGTCGGGTGAGCGCGCAAGCGCGGTGGCGACGCCGTAGCAGGTCACCGGCACGTCAGCCTCCGTGAACAGCCGGTAGAGCCGCCAGAAGCCGGCGCGGGCGCCGTATTCGTAGATCGATTCCATGTTCCAGTGGCGCTGGCCGACCCAGGGAGCCGCCCCGACGATCTCGGAAAGGAAGGCCTCCGAAGCCTTGTCGCCGTGCAGCACGCAATTCTCGCCGCCTTCTTCATAGTTGACGACGAACTGCACCGCGACATGCGCCCCGCCGGGCCATTTTGGGTCCGGTGGATTGGCCCCGTAACCGCGCATGTCCCTATCGTAACGCATCGCCGCTCCTGCCCGATTGTTGCGTTGAAGATATCGAAAGGAGTGCTGCCGCATTCCCCCGAAAATTTTTGAAAGTGCTTTTTGCCGCACTCCGCTCGACCCGGGCTTATGCATCGCCTTTAATTGGCGCACAATTGACTTGAAAACGTTGAACTGTACCGAGATGGGAGGCGGCCAGTGGCAGAAACGTCGAAAGCCGATGGCGGGCGCCTGACGACCCATGTGCTGGACACCGCGAGCGGCCGGCCGGCAAAGGGCCTGTCGATCGAGCTTTTCCGCATCGAGCGGCAGAGCCGCACGCATCTGAAGACCGTGACCACCAATGATGACGGCCGCTGCGACGCGCCGCTGCTGGCCGGCGCCGACTTCTGCACCGGCGAATATGAGCTGGTCTTCGCTGCCGGTGATTATCTGCGCGGCCAGGGCATCAATCTGCCGCAACCCGCCTTCCTCGACATCGTGCCGATCCGCTTCGGCATGGCGGAGCAGCGGCACTATCATGTTCCGCTCTTGATTTCGCCGTATGGCTACTCGACCTATCGGGGGAGCTGAGACATGGCAGAGACCCGCAACGAGATACGCTTTATCCTGAATGGCAGCGACGTGGCTCTGAGAGACGTCGCGCCCGATGCGACCTTGCTCGACTGGCTGCGGCTCAACCGTTCGCTGCGCGGCACCAAGGAAGGCTGCGCCGAGGGCGACTGCGGCGCCTGCACGGTGCTGGTCGGCAGGCTTTCCGTCGAAGGCCTCGTCTACGAAAGCGTCAATGCCTGCATCCGCTTCATGGGCTCGCTCGACGCCACCCATGTCGTCACCGTAGAGCATCTGCGCGGCGAGGCCGGCAAGCTGCATCCAGTGCAGCAGGCAATGGTCGATTTCCATGGCTCGCAATGCGGCTTCTGCACGCCGGGCTTCATCATGTCGCTCTACGGGCTCTGGATGAAGACGCCCGACCCGTCGAACGCCGCGATCGAGAAGGCGCTGCAGGGCAATCTCTGCCGCTGCACCGGCTACGAAGCGATCATGCGCGCCGCGCACGCCATTTCGAGCTACGGCAAGGCAGCTAAGGACCCGCTGGCGGTGGAGCGCAAGGGCATCACCGCGCGGCTGAAGGCAATGCGCGACGGCGCCAGGGTCGAAATCGGGCCGGACAAGGCACGGCTGATCGTGCCGGCCGATGTCGACGATTTCGCCGCCGTGCTCGAGAAGGAGCCGGGCGCAACCATCGTTGCCGGCTCGACCGATGTCGGCCTGTGGGTCACCAAGCATATGCGCGACATCTCGCCGGCGATCTTCATCGGCGGCCTCGACGGCCTGCGTGAGACGTCGCAGAAAGATGGCGTGATCACAATTGGCGCCGGCGTCACCTATACGGAGGCCTTCGACACCCTGTCGAAGCACGTACCGGCGTTGGGGCCGCTGTGTGACCGCATCGGCGGCGAGCAGGTGCGCAATATGGGCACGATCGGCGGCAACATCGCCAATGGCTCGCCGATCGGCGACATGCCGCCGCCGCTCATCGCGCTAGGCGCCCGGCTGACCCTGCGCAAAGGCAGTGCTCGCCGCACCATTCCGCTCGAAACCTTCTTCATTGCCTATGGCAAGCAGGATCGTCAGCCCGGCGAATTCGTCGAGGCGGTGCATGTTCCGGTGCCGGCTAGTGGGGAAAAGTTTGCCGTCTACAAGGTCACCAAGCGCCGCGACGAGGACATCACCGCGACGCTCGGCGCTTTCCATCTGACCCTGGCCAAGGACGGCACCGTGGCCGGCATCCGCATTGCCTATGGCGGCATGGCGGCAACGCCGAAGCGCGCTACGGCGGTTGAACAGGCACTGATCGGCAAGGTTTGGAGCGAAGCGACGGTGGAGGCAGCGATGGCCGAATACGTCAAGGATTTCACGCCGCTGACAGACATGCGGGCGACCGCCGAATACCGGGCGCTGGCGGCAAAGAACCTCCTGCTGCGCTTTTATGTCGAGACGACGGGAACGAAGGCGCCGTTCCAGGTGTCACGTGACGAGGCGGCCTGATGAACAAGCACGCCACTTCCAATCTCAAGGCCGAGAAGATCGTCGGCGGCGTCGCCACCGACCAGCGCCACGATTCCGCGCACAAGCATGTCAGCGGCACCGCCGTCTATATCGACGACATGCCCGAGCCGGCCGGCACGCTGCATGTTGGCCTCGGCCTGTCCAAGTTCGCGCATGGCACCCTGAAGAGCGTCGACCTGTCGGCTGTGCGCGCGGCGACGGGCGTCGTCGATGTGCTGACCTATGCCGACGTTCCCGGCGAGAACGATGTTTCGCCAAGCAACATGCATGACGATCCGGTGCTTGCCGAAGGCAAGGTGCAGTTTTATGGACAGCCGATCTTCGCCGTGGTTGCCGAGACGCGCGAAGAGGCGCGCCGCGCCGCCCGTTTGGCCAGGATCGAATATGACGAGCTTCCGGCGGTCATCGACATCTGGGACCTCGACCCGGCCAAGGACAAGCAGGTCACCACGCCGCTGATCCTGAAGCGCGGCGATGCCGCGGCGGCGATCGCGGCGGCTCCCCGCCGCATCAAGAACCGCATGTGGCTCGGCGGCCAGGACCATTTCTATCTCGAGGGCCAGGTCTCGCTCGCCATTCCCGGCGAGGACGACGAGGTCATCGTCTATTGCTCGACACAGGGGCCGAGCGAAACGCAGCATTTGGTCGCGCATGCACTCGGTGTGCCGAGCCATGCGGTGACCGTGGAAGTGCGCCGCATGGGTGGCGGCTTCGGCGGCAAGGAAACACAGGCCAATCAAAGCGCGGCGATCGCCGCGATTGCCGCCAAGAAGCTGAAGCGCGCGGTGAAGGTCAGGCTCGACCGCGACGAGGACATGACCGCCACCGGCAAGCGGCATGACTTCGCCATCGACTATGAGGTCGGTTTCGACGACGAGGGCAACATCCTCGGCGTCGACTTCACCTATGCGCTGCGCTGCGGCTTTTCCGCCGATCTGTCCGGCCCGGTCGGCGACCGCGCGCTGTTCCATTGCGACAACGCCTATTTCTATCCGGCGGTGCACGCAAAGTCGGTGCCGCTCTACACCAACACCGTCTCCAACACCGCCTTCCGCGGCTTCGGCGGGCCGCAGGGCATGGTCGGCGCCGAGCGCGTCATCGACGAGGTCGCCTTCGCCGTCGGCAAGGATCCACTCGAAATCCGCAAGCTGAACTTTTACGACCCGATGGAGGCGATCGGCGATCGCTGCTTCACGCCCTATCACCAGAGGGTTGAAGACAACATCATCCAGCGCATCGTGGCGGAGCTGGAGGAGAGCGCGAACTATGCGCGCCGCCGCCGCGAGATCAGCGCCTTCAACGCCAACAGCCGCTTCATCAAGCGCGGGCTGGCGCTAACGCCGGTGAAATTCGGCATTTCCTTCACCAAGACCGAGGCCAACCAGGCAGGCGCGCTGGTGCATGTCTATGCTGATGGTTCGGTGCATATGAACCATGGCGGCACCGAGATGGGCCAGGGCTTGCACCTCAAGGTCGCGCAGGTCGTCGCCGAGGAATTCCAGATCGATCTCGACCGCGTCAAGATCACCGCGACCACCACCGCCAAGGTGCCGAACACCTCGCCGACGGCCGCATCCTCGGGCGCCGACCTCAACGGCATGGCGGCGCAGGATGCCGCCCGCCAGATCCGCAAGCGGCTGACCGATTTCGCTGCGGAAAAGTACCAGGTGCCGCTCGACCAGATCGTCTTCCTGCCCAATCGCGTGCGTGTCGGCAATCAGGAAGTGGCGTTCAACGATCTGGTCAAGCAGGCCTATATCGCCCGCATCCAGCTCTCGGCGGCCGGCTTCTACAAGACGCCGAAGATCCATTGGAACCGCAGCAAGGGCCGCGGCCATGCCTTCTATTATTACGCCTATGGCGCGGCCTGCTCGGAGGTCTCGGTCGACACGCTGACCGGCGAATATGTCGTCGAGCGCACCGACATCCTGCACGACGCCGGCCGCTCGCTGAACCGGGCGATCGACCTCGGCCAGATCGAGGGCGGCTTCATCCAGGGCATGGGCTGGCTGACGACGGAGGAGCTCTGGTGGGACAATAGCGGCCGGCTGCGCACGCACGCGCCGTCGACCTACAAGATCCCGCTTGCCTCCGATCGTCCAAAAATCTTCAACGTCAAGCTGACCGATTGGTCGTCGGCTTATGAGCCGACCATCCACCGTTCCAAGGCGGTGGGCGAGCCGCCCTTGCCGCACGGCATGTCGGTGCTGCATGCGCTGTCGGATGCGGTTGCGAGCGTCGCCGACCACAAGATCTGCCCGCGCCTCGACGCGCCGGCGACACCGGAGCGGGTGCTGATGGCGATCGAGCGATTGAAGCGGGAAGCCGCAAAGCCGGCCTGAACAGGCCAAAACGTGCAAATCGGGATGCAAAACGCTATATTTCCCAAGTGGAAATGCAGATGATGAACTCGAAAGTGCAAGAGTTGAAGGAATTCCTCGGCCGGGCCGGCCGGGCCGCATTGGTCGAAGTGGCGGCGACGAAGGGTTCGACGCCGCGCGAGGCCGGCGCCTTCATGCTCGTGTCGGCATCGGCCATTTTCGGCACCATCGGCGGCGGCCAACTCGAATATATGGCGATCGACAAGGCGCGGCAGATGCTGCGACCCTTATCTCCTCACAAGGGAAAAGATAAGGAAGCCCGCATCGAGGTCGGCGAGGTCTGTGCCACGCTCGACGTGCCGCTCGGACCGGAGATCGGCCAGTGCTGTGGCGGTCGCGTGGAGTTGCTGATCCGCCTCGTCGACCAGCCAATCGAACAGGAACTGATCGCCAACGCTGAATCCGAGGAAGCGCACCTTCCGCATGTCTATCTCTTCGGCGGCGGCCATGTCGGACAGGCGCTGGCCGCGTCGCTGGCGCTGCTGCCGATCCACGTCATCGTCGTCGAGACGCGAGCGGATGCGCTGGAAGGCATGCCGGAAAAGGTCGAGACGCGGCTGACGCCGATGCCCGAAGCCGTGCTGCGCGAGGCGCCGGCGGGATCGGCCTTCGCCATCCTCACCCACGACCATGCGCTGGATTTCCTGATCGTCGCCGAGGCGCTGAAGCGTGACGATGCCGCCTATGTCGGCATGATCGGCTCGAAGACCAAGAAGGCGACCTTCAGGAACTGGTTCCTGAAATCCGCCGAGGGCAGCCAAGCGCAGTTCGGCCGGCTCGTCTCGCCGATCGGCGGCAATGCGGTGAAGGACAAGCGCCCACAGGTGATCGCAGCCCTCGCCGCCGCCGAGATCATGACCGCGCTGGTGTCGCACGCCGTCCGGCCGACAGCTTCGGCTACGCCCGAAAAGGCGATGGCCGGCTAACTTAGCCGGCCATGCAAGAGTACCCGCTTGGCTATTCCTTTTCCTGCGTGTGCGCTTCGAGGAACCACAAGAGCTTGTCCAGCGAGCGCGAATAGGCGGTAAAAATATCGGCGGTGTCGCGATCGCCGGCGTCGTCAGCCTCGTCGATCGCGTCGCGCGTCAGCTTGGCGGCCGCGGCATAGCGGTCGATCAGCGCCGCCAGATGATCCTTGGTCTTGTGGATGTCGGTCGGATAAGGCTTCAGCCTGGTCGCCTTCGCCACGTCCTGCGACGTGCCGTGCGCGGTGCCGCCAAGCTGGACGGCCCGTTCGGCGACGATGTCGACATGGCCGTCGATCTCCTCGCGGAATTCGTCCAGCATTTCATGGATGGCGATGAACTGCGGGCCTTTGACGTTCCAATGCGCCTGCTTGGTGATCAGCGCCAGGTCGATGGCGTCGGCAAGCCTGGCGTTGAGAAGATCGATCGATTCCTTCTTGGCATCGGATTTGAGGTCGTTCTTGGTGACGATGGCGTCCATGGTCGGCTCCTGTCGCGCTGCGTCGATTGGCTGAGGAGGCGGCCTGAGCGACCGCCAACCGTCAAAACGGCGATGAGCCAAGTTTCGTTCCGAGCCGGATCGAAGAGCACCAGCCCCGCCGCAGGTGTGAGCGGCGCTCACGGCTGATTGTCGCTTTCTTCGTTTCCCAAACCGCTCCGGAACGTGTTTGTTGCGCGCCTGGTCAACGAGGCAAGCAACATGGATGTTTTGCGGATAGCGGCCTTTTCGGATGGCAACACCGGCGGCAACCCGGCCGGCGTGGTGCTTGGCGATGTTCTCCCCGATGCCGCCGACATGCAGCGCGTCGCGGCCGAAGTCGGCTTTTCGGAAACCGCCTTCGCCGCGCCCGCCGGCGATGGCTGGCGCGTCCGCTATTTCTCACCGGAATCGGAAGTTCCGTTCTGCGGCCACGCCACCATTGCGCTGGGTGCGGCGCTGGTCAGAAAGTTCGGCGACGGGATTTTCAAGCTGACCCTCAATCAGGCCGACATCACTGTCGAAGGTTTTCGCGATGGCGCCAATTTCGCCGCCGCGCTGCAATCGCCACCGACGCGCAGCCGGCAAGCTTCGTCGGAACTGGCCGGTGAGGCGCTGGCCCTGTTTGGCTATCAGCCAAGCCATCTCGATCCGGCTATCCCGCCGGCGCTCATCCATGGCGGCGCCGATCACCTCGTGCTGGCGCTGAAGTCACGCGAAGCGTTGGCCGCCATGGCCTATGACCTGAAGCAGGGTCAGGCCTTCATGCGGCGCGAAGGCCTGGTCACGATCCTGCTGGCCTATGCCGACACGCCGCGCCTCTTCCATACCCGCAATCCCTTCGCTTCCGGCGGCGTCTACGAGGATCCGGCGACGGGAGCGGCGACGGCGGCCTTTGCCGGCTATCTGCGCGATCTCGGCTGGCCGCATGGCGGCGCGATCGACATCGTCCAGGGCGAGGATATGGGCATGCGTTCGCGCCTCCATGCCGACATTCCGCCAGCGCCCGGCAGCTCGATCAGAGTATCTGGCGCCGCCCGGCTGATGGATGAAGGCTGAGCACTTTACCCAGGCCGCTTGAGGCCGAGGTGATCGCGCAGCGTGCGGCCTTCATACTCCTTGCGAAACAACCCGCGCCGCTGCAGCTCCGGCACGACCAGCCTCGCAAAGGCATCGAGCTCGCCCGGGAACCAGGATGGCATGACGTTGAAACCGTCGGCAGCGCCGTCTTCGAAACGCGCCTGCAATTCGTCGGCAATTTGCTCGGCCGTGCCGACAACCCGCCAGTGGCCGCGTGCGCCGGCAAAATAACGCGCAAGCTCACGGATCGAGAGCCCGTCGCGGCGCGCCTGCTCGATGACCAGCGCCTGCCGGCTTTTCATACCTTCGCTCTCCGGCAGTTCCGGCAACGGCCCGTCGATCGGATAGCGCCCAAGATCGGAGATGCTGAGATAGCTGGAGAGCAGCGCCACGCCGACGTCATCGGGGATCAATTCCTGCAGCGCATCGTATTTTGCCTGCGCTTCGGCTTTTGAGGCGGCTACGATCGGCGCCACGCCGGGCATGATCTTCACATCGTCCGGTTGGCGGCCATAGGCGGCCAAGCGGCTCTTCAGGTCGTCATAGAAAGCCTTTGCTTCCTCGAAAGTCTGTGCCGCCGAAAACACGACATCGGCGGTTCGCGCGGCGAGATCCTTGCCGTCGTCGGAGGCGCCGGCCTGCACCATCACCGGCGCGCCCTGCGGCGAAGGCGGGATATCGAGCGGATCGCGCACCAAAAAGCTCTCGCCGTCATGGCCGGCAGCGCGCCGGTTCCACAGGCCGGTGATCACCGTGGCGAACTCGCGCGCCCGAGCATAACGATCGGCATGCGCTCTTAGCCCCGTCGCGCCGAAATTCGCCGCTTCGATGGGGCTTGCCGAAGTCACCAGGTTCCAGCCGGCGCGCCCGCCGCTCAGATTGTCGAGCGAGGCGAACATGCGGGCCAGCCCATAGGGTTCGTTGTAGCTCGTCGATGCCGTCGAAACGAGGCCGATGCGCCCGGTCTGGGCGGCAAGCGCCGAAAGCAGGCTGATCGGCTCGAAGCCGATCGAGCGGGAAGTCTGGCTGGCGATGTTGATATTGGCCTCGCGCAGGCCGGCGGCGTCCTCGCAGAACACCATGTCGAACTTCGCCGCTTCGGCTGTACGGGCTAACTGGATGTAATGCTCGATATCGATGCCGGCCGTCACATATGCGTCCGGATGGCGCCAGGCGGCGATGTGGTGGCCGGTCGCCCACAGGAACAAGCCGAGCTTCATCTGGCGCGCGCTCATCTCTCGCCTCCCGCGCCGAGTCCGAGATGGTCGCGCAGCGTTGCCCCGGCATGAGCGGAGCGGGCGGGGTTGTGGCGACGAAGGTTCGGCAGGATGCGATCGGTGAAGTCGTCGAGTGCCGAAAGATCGGCCGGCAAAGCAAAGTTGAGGCCGTCGCAGCCTTGCGCTGTAAGCAAGTGGTCCAGCCTGTCGGTGCCGATCTCGGGCCCCGCCTGGAGGGTCGCCAATGTCTTGAGCGCGTTCGGCCCGCGTCCGGCGGTGGCCGCCCGGCGTTTCAGGTCGTCGCAAGCGGCCTTCGCGTTTGCCAGTGATACGGCGTCAAGCAGCGCGATGTCGGCGAAGCGGGCCGCAAAATCGAATTCCGCTTCCACCAGTCCGGACATGACCAGCACCGGCGTATCCTGCGGCGAGCGGGCGATGTTCAGCGGCCCGCGCACCGAGAAGAATTCGCTCTTGTGGTCGAGGAAATGCATCTTGTCGGGATCGTGGAACCGGCCGCCCGCCTTGTCGAACAGCAAGGCGTCCGTGTCCCAGCTTCGCCATAGCCCCTGGACGATGCCGATATATTCTGCCGCGCGGCGGCGAAAATCTTCGTCGGAAAAACCTTCCGAGCGGCTGAAATTCGCCGCCTCGCGCGGGTTCTGCGCCATCGTTGCATTCCAGCCGATACGGCCGTGGCTGATGATGTCGAGCGAAGCAAACCGCCGCGCCAGATTGTAGGGCTGGTGCGCGAGCGTCGAGGCGCTGGCGACGAGGCCGATCTTCTCCGTCACGGTCGCCAGCGCGGCAATGAGGGTGGTCGCTTCGAACGGGCTGGTCGACGGCGCGTCGGTGGAGTCGGAAATGATAACCATGTCGACGCCCGCCGCTTCCAGGTTCCGCACGAAGGCGCTGATCTGGCCGAAGTCCAGGATGTCTTGTCCGTCGTCGTCGGCGATGTCGAGCGAAATGGCGAGATGCATAGTGCGCCCTTCGGCTTCCTTTAAAATAGGGCAGTCGTCTGGCCACCAACCTAGGCCCGCCTTCGCGTAAGGCAACGGGACCAAGTGGGCCACCAGGCTGTCACATGCCGGCCAGCCGTCGCGTGCCTCGAGGTAGAGGTTTTGACGGCCCGGATGCTGCGTTGGCGGCCACATACTTCGGCGATTAGCCTGAACGTCCGTCGTGTCGTCATTCCATGGCGGAGCAAGGAGCGAAGTGACGCGGCGCAGACCATAGAATCCATTCCGTGACTTCAAAGCGTTGCGACGGTGCGGAATTCTGCTCCGCAGCACCCTACGATTAAAGTCACGGAATGGATCCTTGGGTCTGCGCTCCGCTTCGCGCCGCTCCGCCCGTGGATGACGACGTCACGGAGGCTTCGGCCAATCGCGACGCAACGCCACCGACCCCCTACTTGCCGGCCAAGATGTCCTTGATCAGCCGCTGGCAGCGCTCGGCCATGAAGTCGAGCAGCAGCCGCACTTTGGGATCCTGCAATTTCTTGTGCGGATAGACGGCGGCGAATTGCACCGGCGTCGGCGGTGTCCGGGGCAGGATCACTTTCAGCCGACGGTCGCGGATGAACGGCTCGACCTCGAAACGTGGCTTGTTGATGATGCCGCGCCCCGACAGTGCCCAGCCGGTCAGCACGTCGCCGTCATCGGTGTCGTAGGGGCCGTGCACCTCGAATTTCTGCGGGCCGTTCGGCGTCTGCAGCGTCCAGACATATTCGCGCGCGCCGGCATAGCGCAGCATCAGGCAATCGTGCTTCTTGCCGATCAGTTCCTGCGGCTCGGCCGGTTCGCCGCGGGCCTCGAGGTACTTCGGTGCTGCCACCAGGACCCGCTCGCATTCCATGAGGCCGCGCATCCTGAGGCTCGAATCCTCGATGATGCCGAGCCGGAAGGCGACGTCGATGCCTTCCTTCATGATATCGACATTGTGGTCGGAGAGCCTGAGCCGCACTTCGATATCCGGATACCGGTCGTGGAAATCCGGAATGCCGGAGGCAATCAGCCGCCGGCCGAGGCCAAGCGGCGCGGTTACCCTGATGGTGCCGCGCGGCTGGCCGGAAAGCGCGGCGACCGCGGCTTCCGCCTCAGTGATCGCGTCCAGGACCTGCTTGGCGCCGGTATAGAACACCGTGCCATGCTCGGTCGGCATCAACTGCCTTGTCGTGCGGTTGAACAGCCTGACCCCAAGATGCTTCTCCAGTTCCTTGATGCGGTTGGAGGCAACCGCCGGCGAAAGGCGCATGTCACGCCCTGCGGCCGACAGATTGCCGAGCTCGACGACGCGGACGAAGACGGCGATATTGTCGAGATAGGCCATTGGATTTCGTGGCTCTCAAACGGCTGCGTGAGATGAACCTATTATTTTCCATTTTTTTTTGAAAGTCATCGCGCACCTCGCCTCTTTCCGTTTGCGCTCCAGACCGTAAAGTCACCCAATCGGCAGGGACGATCTCAATGATGGATTTCGCGATTTTCTGGGACTGGCTGAGTTTCGCCGTCCGCTGGCTGCATGTCATTACCGGCATCGCCTGGATCGGCTCGTCCTTCTATTTCGTCGCCCTCGATCTCGGCTTGCGCCAGCGCCCCGGCCTGCCCGCCGGCGCCTTCGGCGAGGAATGGCAGGTGCATGGCGGTGGTTTCTACCACATCCAGAAGTATCTGGTGGCGCCGGCCGAGATGCCGGAGCACCTCACCTGGTTCAAATGGGAATCCTATGCCACCTGGCTGTCGGGCTTCGCCATGCTGTGCGTGGTCTATTATGCCGGCGCCGATCTCTTCCTGATCGATCCCAACGTGCTCAACATCTCGGTGCCGGTCGGTATCCTGCTGTCGATGGCCACCATCGGCATCGGCTGGATCGTCTACGATCTGCTGTGTCGCTCGCCGCTGGGCAAAAGCGACACCGGGCTGATGCTGGTGCTCTACTGCGTGCTGGTGTTCATCGCCTGGGGGCTGACCCATCTCTTCACCGGCCGCGCCGCCTTCCTGCATCTCGGCGCCATCACCGCCACGATCATGTCGGCTAATGTCTTCATGGTCATCATCCCCAACCAGAAGATCGTCGTCGCCGACCTGATCGCCGGCCGCAAGCCGGACCCGAAATACGGCAAGATCGCCAAGCAGCGGTCGCTGCATAACAACTACCTGACCTTGCCGGTCCTGTTCCTGATGCTGTCGAACCACTATCCGCTGGCCTTCGGCACGCAGTTCAACTGGGTCATCGCCTCGCTGGTCTTTATCATCGGCGTCTTGATCAGGCACTATTTCAACACGGTGCATGCGCGCAAAGGCAACCCGACCTGGACCTGGCTGGGTGCTGCCGTGCTGTTCATGATCATCATCTGGCTGTCGACCGTGCCGAGGGTGCTGACCGGCGAGCCGAAGATCTCAGCCGCATCCGCCGCCGCGCAGGTCTATATCGCTTCGGCGCATTTCCCGGCCGTGCGCGACACCGTGCTCGGCCGCTGCTCCATGTGCCATACGCAAGAGCCGGCCTATGAGGGCATCTACCACGCGCCGAAGGGCGTGCTGCTCGATACCGATGAGCGCATCGCCGAGCATGCCCGCGAGATCTATATCCAGGCCGGCCGGGCGCATGCCATGCCGCCCGCCAATATCACCCAGATCACCGACCAGGAACGCGCCCTTCTGGTCGCCTGGTTCGAAGGCGCCGGAAAATAAGCATGACATTGAAACTTCTGCGTGGCCGCACGCTGTCTTTCCTGCGCTGGCCCGAAACCATCGACGACCATTCCGCCTGGCGCTTCGAGGAGGATGGCGGGCTATTGATCGACGATGGCAAGATCATTGCCGCCGGTTCCTATGTGGATGTCTCGAAGAAGGGGGGCGCGGGCGTCGAGACGATCGACCATCGCCCGCATCTTATCCTGCCGGGCTTCATCGACGCGCATGCGCATTTTCCGCAGATGCAGATCATCGCCTCTTACGGTGCCGAACTGCTCGACTGGCTGAACAGATACACCTTTCCGGAAGAAAAGAAATTCCAGAACGCGCAGCACAGCCGCCGCATCGCCAGGCTGTTCCTCGATGAGATGCTGCGCCACGGCACGACGACAGTCGCCGCCTATTGCTCGGTGCACAAGTCTTCCGCCGAAGCCTTCTTCGCCGAGTCGCATGAGCGTAACATGCTCAACATCGCCGGCAAGGTGATGATGGACCGCAACGCGCCGGACGGCGTGCTCGACACGCCGCAGACCGGCTATGACGACAGCAAGGCGTTGATCGCGGAATGGCACGGCAAGGGCCGCCAGCTCTACGCCATCACCCCGCGCTTCGCCATCACCTCCTCGCCCGAGCAGATGGAGATGGCCGGCGCGCTCTGCCGCGAGCATCCCGATCTGCACATGCAGACGCATCTGTCGGAGAACCACGCCGAGATCGCCTTCACCGAGGAACTCTATCCCTGGTCGCGCGACTACACGGACGTTTATGAGCACTACCGCCTGCTCGGCAAAAAGAGCCTGTTCGGCCACTGCATCCATTTGTCGGAACGCGAGGCGGACGCACTGTCGCAGTCGGGTTCGGTCGCGGTGTTCTGCCCGACCTCGAATCTTTTCCTCGGCTCAGGCCTGTTCGACTACCAGCGTTATCGCCGGCGCGAAAAGCCGTTGCGCATTGCGGCCGCTACCGATGTCGGCGGCGGCACCAATTATTCGATGCTGCGCACCATGGACGAGGGCTACAAGGTGATCGCGCTGAACGGCGAGAAGCTGAACCCGTTCCAGTCCTTCTGGCAGCTGACACGCGGCAATGCCGAGGCGCTGTCGGTGGCCGGCAAGGTCGGCACGCTGGAGGAGGGCACCGATGCCGACATCGTCGTGCTCGACGCCCAGGCGACGCCGGGAATGCGGCTCAGGATGGAGACGGTGGAGACGCTGGCCGAGGAACTGTTCCTGCTGCAGACGCTGGGCGATGATCGTGCCGTGCGCGAAGTCTATGTGGCGGGCCGGCCGGCGAAGAGCGCGATAGTTGCGTGAGCTTTGATGGGCTCTTCACTTGACCCGGCGTCAGTCATCGGCCAAATCGTGCCTCAACGCTGACAGGGGAACGCCATGGCTGCCGCCGACGACATCGCTCTGATCAAGAAACAGGAAGCCGAGTTGGTCTTCCCGGCCTTCGACGAAGCCGTCGCCTTCAAGATCGGTTCCGCCATCAGGGACCGCGCGCTTAAGGAAAACCTGCCTGTTATCGTCGATATCAGGACCTTCGACCGGCCGCTGTTCTATGCCGCGATGCCGGGCTCCAACGCTTCCAATCCGGACTGGGCACGGCGCAAGATCAATGTCGTGAGGCGCTATCTGAGAAGCACCTATCGGCTGGTGCTGGAGCAGCAGCGCCCTGACCGCACCTTCAAGGTTGGCGAGGCGCTGGACATTGCCGACTATGTGCTGGCCGGCGGCGGCTTCCCCGTCACCGTCAAGGGCGCCGGCGTCGTCGGCGTCATCGCTGTCTCCGGTCTGCCGGAGCGCGACGACCATGGCGTCGTCGTCGATGCGCTTTGCGCCCATCTTGGCATCGATGCGAGCGGGCTCGCGCTGCCACCGGAAGAAAAATGACCGACCCGAGAAGCTTCCTCGTTTCGATCTTCAACGCCGCCGTCGCCGCAGCCGATCCGGAAAAGACGATCCGCGATCATTTGCCGGCAAAGCCGAAGGGCCGCACCATCGTCATCGGCGCGGGCAAGGGCTCGGCACAGATGGCGGCCGCGTTCGAGAAGGCCTGGAAGGGGCCGATCGACGGCCTGGTCGTCACCCGCTACGGCTATGGTGCCAGATGCGAGCGTATCGAGATCATCGAGGCGGCGCACCCGGTGCCGGACGCCGCCGGCCTCGAGGCATCGCGCCGCTTGCTGGAGAAGGTGCAAGGTCTGACATCGGACGATCTGGTGGTGGCGCTGATATCGGGCGGCGGCTCGGCTTTGCTGCCGTCGCCTGCTCCCGGCCTGACTCTAGCCGACGAGATCGCCGTC
The DNA here is from genome assembly GCF_033977145.1 of Mesorhizobium montanum. Taxonomy (NCBI): domain Bacteria; kingdom Pseudomonadati; phylum Pseudomonadota; class Alphaproteobacteria; order Hyphomicrobiales; family Phyllobacteriaceae; genus Mesorhizobium; species Mesorhizobium montanum. Next base: position 39,325 of record NZ_JAVIJF010000013.1, read on the forward strand.
AACGAGGCGCTGCTCGCCTCCGGCGCGCCGATCGCGGCGATGAACACCATCCGCAAGCATGTCTCGACCATAAAGGGCGGCCGCCTTGCCGCCGCGGCGCATCCGGCGCGGGTGGTGTCGCTGGTCGTTTCCGACATTCCTGGCGACAATCCGGCGCTGGTCGCATCGGGGCCGACCGTCCCCGACATCGGCAGTCGCGAGGAGGCGCTGGCCTCGATCGCTGCCTATGGGATGAAGCTCCCGGCCTCGGTCATGGCGCACATCCAGTCGCCGGCCGCTGACGCGCCCCGTCCCGACGATCCGCGTTTCGCCGGCAATGAGGTGCACCTGACCGCCTCGGCGGGCGTGTCGCTCGAAGCCGCCGCCGCCGAAGCAAAGCGGCAAGGCATCGAGGCCGTCATCCTGTCGGATGCGATCGAGGGCGAAGCGCGCGAGGTCGGCGGCGTCCACGCCGCGATCGCCCGAGAAGTGGCGACGCGCAACCGACCCTTTACCAAGCCGGTGCTGATCCTGTCCGGCGGCGAGACCACCGTGACATTGCGCGCCAAGGGCAAGGGCGGCCGCAACTCGGAATTCCTGCTCGCCTTCGCCATCGGCATCGACGGCATCGACGGCATTCATGCTTTGGCCGCCGACACCGACGGCATCGACGGTTCCGAAAATAATGCCGGCGCTTTCGCCGACGACTCGACGGTGCCGCGGATGCGCGCGGCCGGCGTCGACGCCAAGGCGATGCTCGCCGGCAACAACGCCTGGACGGCCTTCAACGCCGTCGGCGATCTCTTCGTGCCGGGGCCGACCGGAACGAACGTGAATGATCTGAGGGCAATTCTGATCAGGTAGAGCGGAGCCCCACGGAAGTCGTCATTCTAGGATGACGACCTGATGGGCGTTTCGGCTAATCTCCAAGGCCGCGCGACCTCCATACAGGAGGATCCGTCAAACCCTTCCTTGGGCGCGCAGAACAACGGTCACGCCCCCATCAACTCCCTCACCGTCCGCATATCCTTTAAAAACCGCTCGCGCTCGGCCTCCTTGTCCTCCTGCTCGCGGATGCGCAGGATAAGCGAGGGGTGGATGGTGATGAAGATGCGCAAGCCGTCATCGCGCTCGATCACCTCGCCGCGCCTCTTCAACACCGGTATCGCCTTGCCAAGCAGGGACTGCGCCGCCGTCGCGCCAAGCGCCACGGCAAGACGGGGCCCGATCCGGCCGATCTCCTTGTCCAGCCACCAGCGGCAGGCCTGCACCTCGCCGGCGTTGGGCTTGGAATGGATGCGCCGCTTGCCGCGCGGCTCGAATTTGAAATGCTTCACCGCGTTCGTGACATAGACCTTCCGGCGGTCGACGTCGGCATCCTCCAATGTGGCGTCGAGCATTCTTCCCGCCGGCCCGACGAAGGGTTTGCCGGCGAGGTCCTCCCGGTCGCCCGGCTGTTCGCCGACGAAGATCACCTCGGCGTCTTCCGGCCCTTCGCCGAAAACCGTCTGCGTCGCATTGCGCCACAGCGGGCAGCGGCGGCAGGCCGCCGCCTCATCGCGCAACTCGGCGATCGGCACTGCGTCGTCCGGGGGCGGTTCGGCGCGTGCCGCCCGAGCGCGCCTGCCGGGCATCTTCACCTCATGGGGAGCCGTGCCAGCCATCGTCCATCCTCGTCCGCTTCGATTCTTGAATGGACGAGATCGTCGTTGGTTCCTGCCGGCGCTTCACACCTCGTGCAGATAGAGATGGTAATCCAGCTCGCTGACGGTGCGTGCGACGCGCAGATATTCCGCCTGCTTGATCGCGACGAATGTCCGGTGCAGGTCGACACCGAGCGCTGATTTCAGGAAATCCGAGGCCCTTGCCGCCTCGATCGCGGCGCGCCAGTCGGCCGGCATGATCGATTTCTCCGTTGCCTGCTCGTAGCCATTGCCGGTTGTCTCGGGGCCGGGGTCCAGTCCCTCATCCAGGCCCTTGACGATGCCGGCCAGCACTGTCGCCGCGACCAGATAGGGATTGGCGTCGACGCCCGACGGCCTGTGCTCGATACGACGGTTCTTGGCATCGCCCGCCGGCACACGCAGCGCCACCGAGCGGTTGTTGACGCCCCAACTCGGCGCCACCGGCGCGTAGGATTGCGCGACGAAGCGTCGCCACGAATTGGCGTGCGGCGCAAACACCAGCATCGATTCCGCCATGGTGTTGATCAGGCCGCCGAGCGCGTTGAGCAGCTTTGGCGACCATTTTTCCCCGGCGGCCTCGGTGAAGACGTTGCGGCCGGCATCGTCCTGCAGCGACACGTGGAAATGCATGCCCGACCCGGCATAGGCCTCGATGGGCTTGGCCATGAAGCAGGCGGTGACGCCATGCCGGCGCGCCTGCGCCCGCACCAGCCGCTTCAGCATGACGAGGTCGTCGGCCGCCCGCATCACGTCCTTGCGGTAGTTGAGCGTCAGCTCGTACTGGCCGGGCGCGTATTCGGAAATGACCGTCTCGGCCGGAATGCCTTGCGCCTTGGCTGCCGCATAAATGTCGGAAAACAGCGGCTCCATACCGTGCAGATGGTCGACCGAATAGACTTCCGTCTTGGCCGAGCGGCGACCGTCGAGCACCGCGCGCGCCGCCTGCACCTTGCCGTCGGCATCGCGCTCGTTGGCAAGGAGGAAAAATTCGAGCTCGAAGGCGCCGGCCGGATGCAGGCCGCGCGCCGCCAGCAATTCCACCTGCCTTGCCAGCACCAGTCGCGGATCGGAAGTCATCGGCTTGCCGTCGAGATGGTGCATCGACATCAGCACCTGGCCGCGCGGCGGGCTGGTGCCGTGCAGCGGCACCAGGGTGCCGGGGATCGGCCATGCGCGCAGGTCGCCGTCGCCGGTGTCCCACACCAACCCGGTTTCGTGCACGTCCTCGCCGGTGATGTCGAGGCCGAGGATCGAGATCGGCAGATGCCGGCCGTGCTCGAAAATGCCCATCAGCTCGTGCCGGCGCACGATCTTGCCGCGGCCGATCCCGTTGGCGTCGGTGAGCACGATGTCGAACGCCTCGATCCCGGGATGCGCATCGAGAAAGGCCTTCGCCTCGGCGGGCGTCGAGCCTGAAGGGGAGGTCGCAACGGTGTTCGGATTGTCCATGGCCGCCAATCTTCCAACTGCTTGTCTCATGCCGTAAGCTTGGCTGCAACCGCGGCGAAGGCGGCGATCAGCCGGCTCACTTGCGCTGAAGTCGTCGCCGGCGAGATCAGCATCATATTGTGGAACGGTGCGATCAGCACGCCGCGATTGACCAGCGCGACATGTATGGCGGCTTCCAGCTCCGGTGCATGCGCCCTCTCCGCCTCGCCGCCATTTTGCAGCGGCCCGGGCGCGCAGATGAATTCGACGCGCGCCCCGACCCGCGCGACATGCCATGGCAGCCTGTTTCGATCGATGACCGCGCTCAGCCCCGCGTCGAGCCGGCGCGCCAGCCGGTCCATATGGGCATAGGCCTCCTCGGTCATCACTTCTTCCAGCGTCGCCCGCATCGCCGCGAATTGCAGCGGGTTGGCCGACAGCGTCGTGCCCATGCCGGAATAGCCGGGCTCCTTGGTCCGGTTGTAGGCGCCGTAGCGTATGGCGACCTCCTCGCTCATGCCCCAGATGCTCGCCGGCACGCCACCCGCCACCGGCTTGCCGAGCACGAACAGGTCCGGCTCCAGCCCGTGCTTGCCTGTATAGCCACCCGGCCCGGTCGAAATCGTGTGCGTCTCGTCGATCAGCAGCAGCGTGCCGGCCGCGCGGGTCAGGCGCCGCAGCGCGTCGTGGAAGCCGGTTTCCGGCAGCACCATGCAGGAATTGGTCAGCACCGGCTCGGTGATGACGCATGCGACGTCGCGGTCGGCCAGCGCGGCCTCGAGCGCGGCAATGTCGTTGAACTCGACGATCTTGGTTGCTCGCGTGAGATCGCGGAACTCGCCGGCCAATCCCGGTCGGTTCACCGGCCTGCCTTCGATCAACCGCACCATCGTCTCGTCGACCGAGCCATGATAGCAGCCGTTGAAGACCAGGATCTTTTCGCGGCCCGTCACCGCGCGGGCGACGCGCAGCGCGAAGCGGTTGGCGTCGGTGGCGGTCGTGGCGATCTGCCAATAGGGCAGGCCGAAGCGCTGCTGCAGGAGCGGGCCGATCGCCAGCGCATCTTCGCTGGGCAGCATGTAGGTCAGTCCGCGCCCGGACTGGCGGCGGATCGCACGGGCAACCGCCGGCGGCGAATGGCCGAGCATCGAGCCGGTGTCGCCGAGGCAGAAATCGTCAAGCCTGTTGCCGTCGATGTCGGTGATGGTGGCGCCCTTCGCGCCGTCGACTAGGATCGGGAACGGTGTTGGCCAGTCGGTCATCCAGTGCATCGGCACCCCGCCGAGGAAGCCGGCAATGCCGTTCCCCAGCTTCGCCTCGGATTTCGGCCGCGCCTTGCGGAAGGCGGCCGCTTCCGTGTCGCGCAATTCGGCGATGCGGGCGGCAGCGATGCCGCCGATGGAAGTCCGGTCGATTGAATGCATGAAGGCCCCTCAGGCAGTAGGCAGTAGGCGGTAGGCGGTAGGCGGTAGGCGGTAGGCGGTAGGCGCCGACGTCCCTAAGCCCTACTGCCCTATTCCCTACTGCCTATGCCGTGATATCGATGACGCCGCAATCGCCGGCCGCGCTGCCGAACACGACGCGGCGCTCTTCCTTGTCCCACATCATCGCGGTGATGGCGCCCTTGCCGGGGCGGCGCAGCAGCACTTCCTTGGCGTCGGCGAAGCGCGCCGCGATCACCATGCCGTCCTCATAGCCGATGGCCACGACATCCTGGCTCGGATGGCAGGCGACTGAGGTCACCATCGTGTTGCCGCGTGTGCCGAGCTCCAGCGGCGCCTTACCCATCGGCCCGTCCTTGCCGGCGAAAGGCCAGACGATCGCCGCCGGCGCGCCCGAGCTCGCCAGCCACTTGCCCTTGACGCTCCAGGACAGGCTTTTGACCTTACCGGGATAGCCCGACATGCGCATGTGCTTGCCGTCGGCAAGTTTCCAGCCGTGCAGAGCGTTCTCCTGCATGGTGGTCACCAGGAAGGCGCCGTCCGGCGAAAAAATGATGCCGGTATGGGCGCCGGCCCATTCGAGCTCGACCGGCTTGCCCTCGGCGGCCGGGAAATGCAGCGTCGCGCCATTATAGCGGGCAACGCCGAAGCGCATGCCTTTGGGCGAAAAGGCCAGCCCCTCCACTGAGCGCGGATGGACGAATTCCTTGATCTTGCTGTCGGCAAAACGCACGAAAGCGTTCTTGCCGGAGGCATAGGCGATCGCGCCCTGCGGTCCGGCTGCGACGCTGGTGATCCATTTCCTGCCGGCGCTGGCCAGTTCGCTCACTTCGCCGCCGGCCTTCACGGCAAACACCTTGCCGTCCTCGCCGCCGGTGATCAGGAGGTCGTTGGCCGCATCATGGAAAGCGGCGAGCAGGCCGTCATTGGCCTGTACCGTCTTCTGGCCGTTGTCGAGCCGGTGGACCGCTCCATCGGCAAGAGCAAAATGCGGCACATCATTGAGGAAGACGGCCGCGACACAATGGCCTTCGAGATCAAGCGGGGCGACGGTCGGCATTATAGGTTGGTCCATTCGAGATTGCTGCATTCCCATAAGGGGTCGAGCCGCAGGTCTCAACCCATGCTTGGAATCGCTGTGAGGGAAGGGGTGCCGGCGTTGGGACTCTTCCTTCTCTCCTTGTGGGAGAAGGTGGCCTCGCGAAGCGAGGTCGGATGAGGGGTGTTCCAGGGAACACCATCGTCTCACTCCGTCCAGCACCCCTCAACCGTCTCGGCGCTGCGCGCCGATCCCCTTCTCCCACAAGGGGAGAAGGGGAAGGCCGGCGAAAATCAAGCCGCCTGACAGGCTTCAAAACTCTTCCTGAGCCGTTCCGCATCGAGATCGCGGCCGATGAAGACCAGACGGCTCTCGTGCTTTTCGCCGTCTTTCCAGGAGCGCTGGTGGTCGCCTTCGAGGATCATGTGCACGCCCTGCAGCACATAGCGGTCCTCGTCGCCCTTGAGCGCGATGATGCCTTTCAGCCGAAGGATGTTCGGCCCTTCCATCTGGGTCACTTTCTCGATCCAGGGGAAGAACTTCTTCGGGTCCATTTCGCCGCCGCGCAGCGACACCGACTTCACCGTCACGTCATGGATGTCGGAAGCATGATGGTGATGGTCGTGGCCGTCATGATCGTGGTCGTCATGATCGTGGTCATGGTGGTCGTGGTCATGATCATGCGCCTCGAGGAAATGCGGATCGTTCTCCAGCGCGCGGGAAAGATCGAAGGCGCCACGGTCAAGCACTTCGCCCAGCGCCACGCCGGCGCGCTCCGTGCGATGGATTCTTGCCGCCGGGTTGATGGCGCGGATCGTCGCTTCGACCTTTTCCAGCTCTTCCGGGGTGACCAGGTCGGTCTTGTTCAGCACCACGACGTCGGCAAAGGCGATCTGGTCCTCGGCTTCCTTGGAATCCTTGAGCCGCAACGGCAGGTGCTTGGCATCGACCAGCGCCACCACCGCGTCGAGCTTGGTCTTGGTGCGCACGTCGTCGTCCATGAAGAAGGTCTGCGCCACCGGCACCGGATCGGCCAGCCCCGTGGTCTCGACGACGATGGCGTCGAAGCGGCCGGGCCGCCGCATCAGGCCCTCGACGACACGGATCAGGTCGCCGCGCACCGTGCAGCACACGCAGCCATTGTTCATCTCGTAGATTTCCTCGTCGGATTCGACGATCAGGTCGTTGTCGATGCCGATCTCGCCGAACTCGTTGACGATGACGGCGTAGCGCTTGCCGTGATTCTCCGACAGGATGCGGTTGAGCAGCGTCGTCTTGCCCGCGCCGAGATAGCCGGTGAGAACGGTTACGGGGATTTGCGTCTGTGCATCGCTCATGGCTTGCCTCGAAAATCTTGGATTGTCGGCCTCATATAGGATGGCTGCAACGCTTTTGCACGCGCCAAACCGATAGGCCAGCGGCCCCCTAATCGGGATGGCGCCGAGGGCGGATTGGCTGCGGTCGAGGCCGAACAGACGGAGGAGCCACGGGAGCGCCAAACGGCTCTTGCCGGCTTCCGCCGTGAATCTCGCCGGCTCAAAAGTCGTTTGTCATCTAACTGAAATAAACATCTGGCATCACCTGCGCGGGCACCGCAATGCTTGCCGGCAAAGCGTTCCGCAAGCCGGATTCTTAGAGATCGTCATTTGCCAACCGCCGGACAGCCTCTATGCTGTCCGCACCGGTTCGGCCGAAGAGGGAATGACCATGGCCAAGGCGGACAAGACAGCGACAATGAGCCGGCTGCATTCGGCGGCAAGGCTGGCGCGCACGGCGCTCGCGGCGCGGCTTCTGGCGCACGGCTTCTATGCCGGCCAGGACCAGATCATGCTGGCGCTCGACCGCGAGGACGGCCAGACCCCCGGCAACCTCGCCGGCCGGCTCGGTGTGCGTCCGCCGACGATCACCAAGACCATCAACCGGCTGCAGGCGCAGGGTTTCCTCGAAAAACGCGCCTCCAACGCCGATGCCCGCCAGGCGCATATCTTCCTCACCGATACCGGCCGCGAAACCATCCGCGCCATCGAGAAGTCGGTCAAGAAGACCGAGAAGCAGGCGCTGAAGGGCCTCGACAAGAAGGACCAGAAGGCGCTGTTCAAGCTGCTCGCCCGCATCGAGGCGAATTTGTCGAATGAAGATCTGGTCCTGATGGACGACGACGCGGAGTTGGATGAGGCGTGACGCGCAGCGTCATCGCTCAACCGCGAGGCGTTCGCAATCCTGCTAAAGCGCGATGCGCAGCATCGTCGCGGCGCAGTGCGCCAGCGTTGCCCTCTAACGAGCGACGCGAAAGCGTCGTCTCGAGCGACATAAGCGCGATGCGCAGCATCGTCGCTCCACGCACCACCCATCGGCAGCTTAGCAGAAAGGGCGACGACGCTGCGCGTCGCGCCTGAGCGCTATCACCGGACGTCTCACGGTTGAGCGACGATGCTGTGCATCGCGCTTACGACGCTAACGCGTCGCGCTTACCAGCGCCGCCCAACGCCCCGGCGTCAGGCCGAACGCCTTCTTGAAATGCCGGTTGAAATGGCTCTGGTCGCTGAAGCCGGCGCCGGCGGCGATTTCCGCCAGCGACTCTCCCTCGGCGATCATGCGCCGCGCCCTTTGCAGCCGGCGCATCAACAGAAAACGATGCGGGCTGGTCGAATAGGTCGCGCGAAAATGCCGTGACAGCGCGTAACGGTCGAGGCCGGTAACGGCCTCAAGCTCATTGGAGCGCACCGGCCGTCCGGCATTCTCCTCGAGATAATCGCGGGCAAGCGCGGCGGCGCGCCATGCGGTCTTGCCCGTTGACTTTGCCGGCTGTCCGGCGTGGCGCTGAAGGTGTTGCGCCAACTGCGCGACGAAATCGGCCACGAACAGGTCGCCGAGTTCCTCGTCCAGCGGCGCCAGCGCCGACAGCAGCGTGTCGCGCAAGCGAGGATCGTTGACCACGGCATCACGGACGAAAGGCAGCGGCTCGCCGTCGAGGCAGTCGAGCAGCCGGGACGGCTCCAGGTACAGGATCCTGTAGCGCAGGCCGTCCTCGGTGCCGGCGCCGCCGTCGTGCAATTCGTCGGGATGCAGCACGATCGCCTGGCCGGGCAGGCTGTGTTCCAGCGCCCCGCGATAATGGAAGCGCTGCACGCCGTGCAACGTCACGCCGATGGCATAGGTGTCGTGCCGGTGCAGGTCGAAGGCATTGCCATGGAAGCGCGCCTCGATGCGTTCGAGGCCCGGACCGCCCGGCGCCGAAACGATGCGATCCCCGGTCGCATCCGCGCACGAACGTTCAAGACCTTGTGCCACTTCACCGCCTAGACTCTGCGCCATCGCGTCATCCATGCCCGTCATGGGCCACTTTCTGGAGAAACATTTGGTGTTCGACACGAAATTTGCAATCGTGCTGAAGGAAGATCTCGCCGTCTGGCAGAAGCTCAACGTCACCGCCTTCCTCACCAGCGGCATCGTCGCGCAATTCCCCGAGATCATCGGCGAGCCCTATCGCGACCGCGCCGGCAATCTTTTCAATCCGCTCTCGATCCAGCCCGTCATCGTGCTTTCCGCGGACGCCTCGATCTTGGGCGCCATTCACCGTCGGGCGTTGGAGCGCGGCGTCGCCGCTTCGCTCTATGTCGAGGAGATGTTTGCGACCGGCCACGACGTCGCCAACCGCGCCGTCTTCGCCGAATTCGCGCCAGAAGACGCCAAGGTCGTCGGCATCGCGCTGCGCGCCGAAAAGAAGCTGATCGACAAGATCACCAAGGGCGCCCGCATGCATGCGTGAACGGGTGGCATGCTCCTTCGCGCGAAGGGCCATTGCGGACGTTTGGGGTTGGCCTGAACGCCCATCACGTCGTCATTCTATGGCGGAGCAAGGAGCGACGCGGCGCAGACCATAGAATCCATTCCGTGACTTCAAAGCGCTGCCACGACGCAGAATTCTGCTCCGCTGCACTCCACGCGGAAGGTCACTGAATGGATCCTCGGGTCTTCGCTCCGCTTCGCGTCGCTCCGCCCGTGGATGACGACGTCGCGGAGGCTTCGGCCAATCCCTCCACGATCAGCCTGAACGCTATCACAACGAGGGGTGCCCAAGCCAACTGCCGACGGCAATCCGCTCTAAGCCTGTCCGGCGCGCTTGTTGGGCCAGTCGCTTTTGGCTTGCCGGGCAGCGCCGATTGCCGCAAAAGGGCGGAGTCTACTTTTCCCCGGCCCGACTTTGAACATTCCCAAAAATCACGACGACAGCGCAACGCCGCCCGCGGCGATGCTGTTGATGCTGTGCGTCTATGTCTGCTTCACCTTCCTCGACACCTCCAGCAAATATCTCGTGCTGGCCGGTGTTTCGGTACTGATCGTCGCCTGGACCCGCTTTACCGTCCACGTCCTGCTCGTCGGTCTCTTCCTGCGCGGCTGGCGCGAGCCGGCGCGTTTTCGCGCCAACAACCTGCCGGCGCATATCCTGCGCGGTTGCCTGCTTTTCGGCTCGACCATGTTCAACATCCTGGCGCTGAAGACGCTGCAACTGGCCGAAACCACCTCGATCTATTTCTTCGGCCCGATGGTCATCACCGCGCTTGCCGGCCCGCTGCTTGGTGAATGGGCGGGCTGGCGGCGCTGGCTGGCGATCCTCACCGGCTTTGTCGGCGTCCTCATCATCACCCGGCCCGGCGTGGGCGTGTTCGGCATCGGCCATCTCTTCGCGCTGGGCTCGATGCTCTCGAACAGCTTCTACGTCATCATGACGCGGCGCATGTCGTCGACAGAGACCTCCGAGAGCCTGATCCTCTTCTCCGCGCTGGCGCCGGCGGTGCTGCTCCTGCCTCTGCTGCCGTTCTCGCTGTCCCTCCCGCAGGACGGCTGGCACTGGTCGATCCTGCTGATGCTCGGGGTCTTCGGCGCCGGCGGTCACTACCTGCTGGTGCAGGCCTATCGCCTGGCCACCACCACAGCACTTGCGCCTTACCCTTATTCTCAAATGGTCTGGATGATCATTTCCGGCTGGCTGATCTTCCATCAGTTCCCGGACCGTTGGACGCTGCTGGGTGCGGCCATCATCGTTGCCAGCGGACTTTACATCATCCACCGCGAGCACCGGCTGCGCCTGCGCAACCTTGCGACGGTCGATACCGAGGCCGAAACCCTGGCGAAAAAACTTTGAATTGCTCCCGATCGATGGCATAAGGCCGCATTTAAAAAATTTAAAGACGTGTTTGCGAGGACCCTAGAGCCGGATGATTTCAGGTCTAACCTGAAATCTGAATCCGGCTCTAAAATCAAAGAGATAGAGAATGATGTCGCCCGAAAACCACTTCACACTTTTCGGCATCATGCTCTAGGGAGCGAAGGGCACTGGCACAGAAGATCAAGCTTTCGACGATCGCGGATGCGCTCGGCGTCTCCACGGCAACGGTGTCGCTGGCGCTGCGCGACAGCCCGCTGGTGGCCGGCACCACGCGCGAGCGCATCAAGGAACATGCCCGCGCCATCGGCTATATCTATAACCGCCGCGCCGCCTCGCTGCGCACGTCGCGCTCGGGCATCGTCGGCGTCGTCGTGCACGACATCATGAACCCGTTCTTCGCCGAAATCCTGCGCTCGATCGAAAGCGAACTCGACCGCAGCCGCCAGACCTTCATCCTTTCCAACCACTACGACCAGCTCGAAAAACAGCGCACCTTCATCGACACGCTGCTGCAGCTCGGCGCCGACGGCGTCATCATGTCGCCCGCCATCGGCACGCCGGCCGAGGACATCATCATGGCCGAGGAAAACGGCCTGCCGGCGGTGCTGATCGCGCGCACGGTCGCGGGCGCCGACGTGCCGGTGTTCCGCGGCGACGATGCCTATGGCACGGCACTTGCCACCAATCATCTGATCTCGCTCGGCCACAAGCGCATCGCCATGGTCGGCGGCACCGATCAGACCTCGACCGGCCGCGATCGCTACCAGGGCTATGTCAACGCCATGGAGGCGGCCGGACTGGAAGTCAGGCCGTCCTGGCGCATTCCCGGGCCGCGCACCAAGCAGGCCGGTTTCGAGGCCGCGGGACAGTTTTTGGCGCTGAAGGACAAACCGACCGCCGCCTGCTGCTGGAATGATCTGGTCGCGATCGGGCTGATGAACGGCATCGCGCGCGCCGGGCTCGTGCCGGGCGTCGATATTTCGGTCACCGGCTACGACGATCTTGAGGAAGCGGCGATCGCGACGCCGGCCCTGACCACGGTCTGGAACGGCCAGCGCGAAGTCGGCCGCCGCGCCGCCAGCGCCTTGCTCGACAAATTGAACGGGCAGGCGGTTCGGCCCTCGCAGGAATTGATCAAGCCGGAACTGCATGTGCGGCAGTCGACCGGCAAGCCGGTGGAGCGTGCATGACCAAGGCCGAGGAAGCGTTGCCGGTCGCCATTCTGGTGCCGGGTAATTTCAACGACCATGCCATCGGCAGGATCGACAGAGCGTTCAAGCGTGTCCGGATCGAGCGCGCCGACCCTGGGCTGGTGACGGACGAAATACGCAAAACCGTGCGCGGCATCGCCTGCTTCGGCGGTATCGATGCCGCCATGATCGACGCGCTGCCCAATCTCGAAATCATCGCCAATTTCGGCGTCGGCTATGATTCGGTCGATGCCAATCATGCCGCCAAGCGCGGCGTCATGGTCACCAACACGCCTGATGTGCTGACCGAGGAGGTCGCCGACACCACGATCGGCCTGCTGATCAACACCGTGCGTGAAATGTACGCGGCCGAGAAATGGCTGCGCGACGGCGACTGGGTGAAGCAGGGCAATTATCGCCTGAGCCGGCTTACCTTGCGCGGCCGCCACGTCGGCATTTTCGGCATGGGCCGCATCGGCCTTGCCGTCGCCCGTCGCCTTGAAGCCTTTGGCCTGCCGATCGCCTATCACAACCGTCGCAGGGTCGAAGGCCTGCCTTACGAATATCATGCCACTTTGAAGGGCCTCGCCGAAGCCGTCGACACGCTGATTTGCATCGCTCCGGGCGGCGCCGCGACGGAGAAGGCGATCAATGCCGAGATCCTGTCGGCGCTGGGTTCGAACGGCGTCTTCGTCAACATCGGTCGCGGCAGCACGGTGGACGAGGCAGCACTTGCCGCGGCTCTCAAGAACGGCACCATCGCCGCCGCCGGGCTCGACGTCTTTGCCGACGAGCCGAACGTACCGCAGGCGCTTCTGGAAGCGCCAAACACCTCGCTTTTGCCGCATGTCGGCTCGGCGTCGGACCACACCCGCCGCGCCATGGCCGATCTCTGCGTCGACAATCTGGTCGCCTGGTTCGGCAAGCGCCGGCCGCTTACCCCCGTGCCGGAAACGGTGGGCGTCAAGCCCCGCGCTTGATCGCCGGTCGTCGCGTTTGTTAACGCCCGCTTAACCCCTTTGAAACCATTCTGCATATGTCGTTATGCGTGCCGCCCATGGGGTTGGCAGACGGCATGCTTGAATCGGAAGACCGAAAGCGCGATGCGCGTCAGCACGGAGAGGCAGAGTGAAGCTGTTGGCCGGATTGGTTGCGTCGGTTGCTCTGTATGGGGGCGTTCAATTCCTGAGTGGCGGCGAGGGCCGGAGCGTGGCCACCGAGCCCGCCGCGTCAAGCACCTACCGGTTGACGGCCAATGGCCACGAGGCGGCGTGCGCCGTCCGGCGCGGCGCAGAAGTGTCGGACGGCCTGTCGCTGCTGACCGTCGCTCCGGGTTGCCGTAAGCTGATGCCCGGTATCGAGCGTGTGAAATTCTGGCGTGAGCAGGCGGACGGCTCGGTCGCTTTCAGTGAAAACGGCGTCGATCCGATCGTCACCTTCGGCGTCGCCGATGGCGATGGTTATGAATCCTATGCGCCGGCCGCGCCGCTGTTGGCGCTCAACAACGACGAATAGCGGCCGAACTTCCCGGTAACTCTACTCCGCCGCCGCCCGCGTGCCGGCTCTCGCCGCCGCATGCAGGCGCACGGCATCGCCGAAAGCGCGAAAAATCTTGGCGGAATTGCTGTCCGACTTCACCCAATATTCGGGGTGCCATTGCACGCCGACCGCGAAGGCGCGCGCGTCCTTGACCGAGACCGCTTCGACTGTGCCGTCGGTGGCCAAAGCCTCGACCTGGAGTTTGGAGCCCAGTTGGTCGATCCCCTGGCGATGCAGGGAATTGACCTTGATCTCGCCGGCGCCGAACACGCCGGCAAGGCAGCTGCCGGGCTTGATCGAAATCGTCTGGTGGATGCCGAAGCGCTCGTCCTGATTGTCGCTCACCGGCGCGCGGTGGTCGAGCGAACCCTCGCGCTCCTGGATCTCGGTGCCCAGCGTGCCGCCCAGCGCGACGTTCAGCTCCTGGATGCCGCGGCAGATGGCAAGCAGCGGCACGCCGCGCTCGATCGCTTTGCGGATCAGCGGCAGCGTGGTGGAATCGCGCGCCGGATCGTAGGGGCCGTTGGCCTCGCTCGGATCGCCGCCATAGAGCGAAGGATGCACGTTGGACTTCGAACCGGTGACCATGACGCCGTCGACCGACGACAGCAATTCGTCGAGGTCGAGCCGATCGCCGAAGGACGGCACCAGCAACGGGAACACGCCGGCGCCCGTGATCGCGGCTTCCAGATATTGCTGGGGTGCTGCGTGCCAGGTGTAGTTGTCGAACTGGCGGACGTCGGACGAGACTGCGACGAGCGGTTGCTGCATTTCGAATTTGGTATCCATCAGGCCAAGGAACTGTTCTGCCTCTAAAATAGGCGATCCGTCGCGGCTTTTCCATGGCAAGTTTGGCCGCCTCGCATGGGCCAGGGAAGAGAACGTTAGACTATAGTTGCAGGTGGCGGCGGAATGGCGGCAACCTTCGCCGCAGCGCTGGACTCGACTTCTTGCCTGTGTATGTTTCTCCCCCAACCGATCCGGGCAACGAGGATGTCCCGACATCGGTCATCTGATCCGCAAGGGAGGAAACTGCATGGATCGTCGTTCGTTCATCCGCAAGGCCGGCGCGTCCGGTGTGGGCGCTGCGGCAGCGGCCGCGGCACTAGCCACGCCGGCCATTGCCCAGTCCAACCCGAAAGTGACCTGGCGGCTTGCGTCGTCCTTCCCGAAATCGCTCGACACGATCTATGGCGGCGCCGAAGTCTTCTCCAAGATGCTGTCGGAAGCGACCGACGGTAATTTCCAGGTCCAGGTCTTCGCCTCGGGTGAGCTGGTGCCCGGCCTGCAGGCGGCGGATGCCACCACGGCCGGCACCGTCGAGGCCTGCCATACGGTGGCATACTACTACTGGGGCAAGGACCCCACCTGGGCTCTGGGCGCAGCCGTTCCCTTCTCGCTCAACGCGCGCGGCATGAATGCCTGGCACTATCATGGCGGCGGCATCGATCTCTTCAACGAGTTCCTTGCCACGCAAGGGCTGTTCGGCCTGCCGGGCGGCAACACCGGCGTTCAGATGGGCGGCTGGTTCCGCAAGCAGATCAACACCGTCGCCGATCTTTCCGGCCTCAAGATGCGCATCGGCGGTTTTGCCGGCAAAGTGGTGCAGAAGCTGGGCGTCGTGCCGCAGCAGATCGCCGGCGGCGACATCTACCCGGCGCTGGAAAAGGGCACCATCGACGCCGCCGAATGGGTCGGCCCCTATGACGACGAGAAACTCGGCTTCTACAAGGTCGCGCCCTACTACTACTATCCCGGTTGGTGGGAAGGCGGCCCGACCGTCCACCTGCTGTTCAACAAGGCCAAGTACGAAGAGCTTTCGCCGGCCTACAAGTCGCTGGTGCGAACCGCGGCCCAAGCAACCGATGCCGACATGCTGCAGAAGTATGACTACGTCAATCCGGCCGCGGTGAAGCGGTTGGTGGCAAGCGGCGCCAAGCTGGCGCCGTTCAGCCAGGAGATCATGGCCGCCTGCTTCGAGAAGGCCAACGAGGTCTACACCGAGATGGAAGCCTCGAACGCGCCGTTCAAGAAGATCTGGGAATCGATCAAGGGCTTCCGCAAGGAGCACTATCTGTGGGCCCAGGTCGCCGAATACAACTACGACACCTTCATGATGGTGCAGCAGCGCAACGGCAAGCTGTAGGCAAGACCCTCCTTCTCCCCTCACATGAGGGGAGAAGGGAAGAACTGCGCGCAAAGCCGGCGCTTCAGCGACCCGGCACCACCAGCACCTTGACCTCGCCAGGCGCCGGCGGGTTGGCGATCACCTGCGGCGCCTCCTCGAGGCGGACTTGCCTTGAAATCAACCGGTCGATCTCGATCGCGCCCGAGGCAATCAACTGCGCCGCCCGGCCATGCGTGAACGGATTGAGGAAGGAGCCGAGCACCTTCAGTTCGCGAAACAAAAGATCGAACGGCTCGATTTCCACCTTCATGCCTTGCGGCACGACGCCGACGATGACGACCGTGCCGCCGGCTCGCGCCATTCGCATCGACTGCTCGACCGTATCGCGTACGCCGGCGCATTCCAGCACCACGTCGACCCCGCCAGGTGCCAGACCATTCGGCCCGGCGATGGCTGCGACAGGGTCGCCGGTGCTTGGATCGATTGTCGCGGTCGCGCCGAGCTCCTCTGCAAGCGCGCGGCGCGAGGCCTGCCTTGTCGACAGGATGATGGTCGCCGCGCCCGCGAGCTTCGCCAGTTGCACGACGAGCAGGCCGATGACGCCGCCGCCGAGCACGACGACCGAGGCGCCTGGCCGGATCGCGGCGAGGTCGACGCCGTGCAGGCAACAGGCAAGCGGCTCGCAGAAGGCGCCATGTGTCGGCTTGAGGTCGGCGGGCAGCCGGAAGGCCTGCTTGTGCGGCATCAGCACATAGTCGGCAAAGCCGCCGTCGCGATGGATGCCGATGGCCCTGAGGTTGCTGCAGAGATTGACGCGGCCGGCATGGCAGTGGGCGCAGCGCCCGCAGGCGATGTTGGGATCGCCGGTGACGCGGTGGCCGACCGCGACGCCGGATACCGCCCCGCCGACGGCTTCGACGATACCGGCGAACTCATGGCCGAGCGTCACCGGCGGCGTGCAGGGAAACTCGCCATGGAAAAGATGCCGGTCGGTGCCGCAGACGCCGCAGGCCTCGATGCGCACGAGAACGTCCTCGGGCCCGGGAACGGGCTTGGGCACTTCACGCAGCGCGATGTTGCCCACTTTCTCCAGCCGCACGGCTTTCATGGCGATCACCTCAGACCAATTTCAGGAAAAGTGTGAAGCGGTTTTCCGTCCGAAATTGCGTCAAAACAAAGAGATAGGGCATTTCGCCGTTTCTGTGAAACGGTGAATTGCCCTAGTTGAATTTGGGCGGTTGCGAGAGGTCCGGCGCTGGGGCGGCAGGCTTGGCCGGCACGCTGTCGCCGAAATTCGGCGGCTGCGACAGATCGGGCGTACCAGATGGCGCCGGCGCGCCGCCATTCGCCGGTGCTGCGCCATTATTTGCCGGGGCCGTGCCGAGCGGGGATAGCGTCGGCATATCCGGCAGCTTGATGTCGATGCTGCCAGGCTCGACCGCGGCGCCCTTGTAGCGCATCACCATTTGCGGGAAGGCGATGGTCAGCCCGATCATGATCACCTGGATGAAGACGAACGGCACCGCGCCCCAATAGATCTGCCCGGTTGTGACGGGCGCGATCTTCTTGCCGGTGATCCTGTCGAGATAGGGCACGCGGGCCGCGACCGAGCGCAGATAGAACAGCGCGAAGCCGAAGGGCGGATGCATGAAGCTCGTCTGCATGTTGACGCCGAGCAGCACGCCGAACCAGATCAGGTCGATGCCGAGCTTGTCGGCGGCGGGCGCCAGGAGCGGCACGATGATGAAGGCGAGCTCGAAGAAGTCGAGGAAGAAGGCTAGCACGAAGACGAGGATGTTGACGCCGATCAGAAAACCGACCTCGCCGCCGGGCAGCGAGGTCAACAGATGCTCGACCCAGATATGGCCGTTGACGCCGTAGAAGGTCAGCGAGAAGACGCGCGCGCCGATTAGGATGAAGAGCACGAAGGAAGACAGACGCGTCGTCGAGGTCAGCGCCTGCTTGATCACATCCAGCGACAACCGACCCTTGGCCGCCGCCATTATCAAAGCGCCGACAGAGCCCATGGCGCCGCCCTCGGTCGGGGTCGCGATGCCGAGGAAGATGGTGCCGAGCACCAGGAAGATGAGCGCCAGCGGCGGAATCAGCACGATCACCACCTGCTGCGCCAGTCTCGACATCATGTTGATGTTCAGTCGCTTGTCGGCGATCGCCATGACATAGACGAAGAGCACGCCCGCGGCGGCACCGAGAATGTCGGCATTGTCGCCATGTGCCGGTGCGAGATAGCGATACGCTGTGTAGGAAGCCGCGACCGCCACCAGCAGCGCCACGATCAGCGACAGCACGCCGTGGCCGAGCGTTCGGGCTTCGAGTGGCAGCGCCGGCATCGAGTTCGGCCGGACGATCGACATGATCAGGATGTAGAGCATGTAGATGCTGGTCAGAACCAGGCCGGGGATCAAAGCGCCCGCATACATGTCGCCGACCGAGCGTCCGAGCTGGTCGGCCAGCACGATCAGCACCAGCGAGGGCGGAATGATCTGTGCTAGCGTGCCGGAGGCGGCGATAACGCCGGAGGCAACCCGGCGGTCGTAACCGTAGCGCAGCATGATGGGCAGTGAGATCAGGCCCATGGCGATGACGGAAGCAGCCACCACGCCGGTCGTGGCGGCAAGCAGCGCGCCGACGAAGATCACCGCATAGGCAAGCCCGCCGCGGATCGGGCCGAACAATTGGCCGATCGTGTCGAGCAGGTCTTCCGCCATGCCGGAGCGTTCGAGCACGATGCCCATGAAGGTGAAGAAGGGGATCGCCAGCAGCGTGTCGTTCGACATCACCCTGGTGCCGTAGAAATTGTCGGGCAGCGCGTGCAGCAGCGGCCAGGCCAGGTTGATCGAGCCGCCGGAATAGGGCGACAGCACAACCCCGATGAAGAAGAACATCAAGCCGTTGGCGGCGAGCGAGAAGGCGACGGGGTAGCCGATCAACAGGAAGATGATCAGCGAGGCGAACATGATCGGCGCCATGTTCTGCGCGATGAATTCGATCACGAGCGGACCTCGCCCGCGATCGCCTTGGCTTCCTCGACGAGCGCCTTGGCCTCAAGCTCGGCCTGCTCATGCGCCGACACGAAGGGAGTGGGATCGTCCATGTCGCCGCGCATGATGGCGATCTTCTTGATGATCTCGGATACGCCTTGCAGGGCGAGCAGGAAGAAGCCGACCAGCAGGATGGCCTTTGCAGGCCACACGATCAGACCGCCGGCATTGGTCGACATCTCGCCGCTGCGGAAGGACAGCGACACATAGGGTACGAAATAGATCACCATCAGTAACACGAAGGGCATCAGGAAGAAGAGGTGGCCGAGCAGATCGATCCAGTGCTGCACGCGGCGCGAAAACATGCCGTAGACGATGTCGATGCGGATATGGTCGTTCTGCTTCAGCGTGTAGGCGGCGGCCAGCATGAAGGCGGCGCCGAACAGGTACCATTGCAGCTCGAGCCAAGCATTGGAGGAGGTGTCGAACGCCTTGCGGATGACGGCATTGCCGGCGCTTACCAGGATCGCAAGCAGGATCAGCCATGAAACCCAGCGGCCGATGAACTCATTGATGCGGTCGATCGTCCTGGATAGAGCGAGAAGCCCTGCCATGCATTCCTCCCTGATGCTTGGCGGCGCGCCCGATTCCCCCTCCGGTATCGCGTCGCTTGGCCAAACGGTATGCAGTGCGTGGTCCGGCAGGTCAACATGACAAAGCCGCGGCAAACGGATCGACGCGCCGGGCAGTGCCGAAACGCCGCCGCTTGACGAAACGTCATGCAACCAAAGTCCGGGAAACTCAGGCGATCTTGGCCTGGTCGCGCCCGGTACCGATCAGCACCAGCATGGCTACGAGGAAGAGGTAGATCCAGGCGTCGCGCCATTCGAGCGGGAAATAACCGGCCCAGAGCGATTCCGCCATGCCGAAAGCCGCGGCGCCAAGCGCCGCCTTGAGCGGCGACAGATAGCCGCCGACCGCCGTCACGAACAGGATCTTGAGGCCGTAGATCAGCCCGGTGCCGAAGCTGATGTTGCCGTAGTAGAGACCGGCCAGCACACCCGCAAAAGCCGCGCAAAACCCGCCGTAGAGCACAGCGTGACGGAACACGGCGCGCACGTCGACACCGCACATCGCCGCTGCTTTCGGGTCGTCGCAAACAGCTCGCCAGGCGCGGCCGAAGCTCGAATGGGAAAACAGCCAGGCGGCCAACGCCACAACCGCGATCACCGCTGCGCAGTCGATGAGCTGGATAACGGTGAGCGTCACCTTGAAGCCGGTATCCTGGGCGAAGATCACTGGGTCGGCCAGCATCGGCGGCAGCCAAAGGTCATGCGTATCGGCGGCGATGCGGCTGGCTTCCGACAGGAACAACAGGATGCCGAGCGTTGTTACCACGATGGCATTGGGCGAGCGGTCGGCAAGCTTCTCGAAAACACCGCGCGAAAGAATCTGGCTGAGCAACACCGCATAGAGCAGGGCGGCCAGGATGCCGAGTGCGACGGCGGCAAACAGCGTCAGCCACAGCGCCTGGTAGCCGAAGGCGGCCGTCAGGATCATCGTCTGGCCGCAAAAGGCAAACACCGCGCCATAGGCCAGATTGGTCCGGTGCAGGATGCCGTTGGTCAGCACATAGCCGAAGGCGAGCAGCGCATAGAGCGCACCTGAGTGCAGCCCGTTCAGCACCTGCTGGAAGAAATAGAGCATGCGGCATCCCAAGAGCAATTCCAGGAAAAGTGCGTAGCGGTTTTCCGTCAGGAATTGCGCAAAAACAAAGGTTAGAGCGGTACGGCGATTTTACGAAACGCCGAGCCGTCAGGGGCCGTCACCTTGGCCACATTCAAAGCGTTGCACTCGGAATCTAACTTGTCAAACACGTTTTATCGGTTAGATTTCTGTCATGACAGTCTCCTGGACCCCGCACCGCTTCACCGGTGGCATCCTTGCGCTCGATACGGCGAACACTGTCGTGCTGCGCAACGATCCGCAAAAGTCCTTCGACCGCTTCGACGATCCGGTCGAGATCGCCCGCTTCGCCGAGGCGGCAAGCGGCTTTCGCGCCACCGAGCTCGGCGGCCGGCGGCTGAACGCGCCGGAGCCGGGTGATATAAAGTTGGCCGTCATCTCGATCCGCGAGGCGACCGACCGCCTGTTTCGCCATGCGGTGTCGAATGGCGCGGTCGCGACCAGCCACTTGCCGGATTTCCTCACGGCCTGCGCCAGCGGGTTATCCGGCAGCTCGACCGATATCGGGACGCCGGGCCAGCCTTTCGGCGATCCGCAAACGCCGATTGCCTTCGAGGCGGCTTTGGCCGTCTCGGCGCTGTCGCTGTTGCGCGACGAAACCGTGGCGAGGCTGAGGATCTGTCCCAATTGCAGTTGGCTGTTCGTCGACCGCAGCCGCAATGCCAGCCGCCTCTGGTGCGACATGGCCGTTTGCGGCAACCGCCAGAAGGCAAACCGCTATTACCGCCGCCGTACTGCGGCGAGGGAGGTCAGCAATGCTTAGGAAATTGTCGCGTTCGGTTCTCGTCGGCGCCGCCTTGATCGCCGCTGTCGCGCTCGGCGCCTGCCGCGACACCGGCAAGGACCAGCTCTTTGCCATTTCCGGCAAGCTGTTCGAGTTCAATTATAGGCTCGCCATCGCCACCTATGTCATCACGCTGAAGCCGCTGCGGCCGATGGCCGACGGCCAGGTCGCGGTGGTGAGCTTTCAGAACCCGGCCGGCGGCGACCCGCTGATCGTCAACCAGAAGATCTGGCCGAAGCTGCCGCACATCACGCTGACCAGCCCGCCGCTCACCTGCGTGGTCAAGGACAAGCCCTATGCCGTCTCGATCCGCATCAAGGACGCGAGCGGTACGCTGCTGCAAAGCATCGACACCACCATGACCTCGTCCGAGGACCAGACGATGCTGCCGGACCGGCCGCTGGTGATCGGTCCGAACTACGAGCTCAATCCCGACCTTGCCGGCCATCCCGACGGCAGGCTGCCCGACGAGCAGAAGCCGGATTGCTCGAAAGCGACCTGACACGCGAAATTTTTGTTCATCACGAAGCGGTTAGCATGATCTTGCGTGCGCGGCTGGCCCCTCGCCAGACCGTTTATTGCGTGTTATTTGGCTCCTGCGATTTTGTTTGACCTCTCCCGCAAGGGAAGAAAGACTGCGGCGTCCCGCTCCGACGTTGGCTGCCTGACTTGAGGCGCCTCCGCAGAGGAAATACCTGATGACGCTGCACGACGTCGCGCTCGACGACAAGTTCGACCTTGGCAAGGAGCGCGTCTTCCTGTCCGGTGCTCAGGCAGTCGTGCGCATGCTTTTGATGCAGCGTGAGCGCGACCGCCGCGCCGGCCTCAACACCGCGGGTTTCGTTTCCGGCTATCGCGGCTCGCCGCTGGGCGGCCTCGATATGCAGCTGTGGCGGGCAAAAAAGCAGCTCGCGCAAGCCGACATCGTCTTCCAGCCCGGCCTCAACGAGGAACTTGCCGCCACCGCCTGCTGGGGCTCGCAGCAGACCGAATTGCTGGGCGAGGGCACGCATGACGGTGTCTTTTCGGTCTGGTACGGCAAGGGGCCGGGTGTCGACCGTTCCGGCGACGTCTTCCGCCACGCCAACCTTGCCGGTTCGTCGAAGCATGGCGGCGTGCTCGCCCTGATGGGCGACGACCACATGGCCGAATCCTCGACCAACGCGCATGCCACCGAATTCCTGTTCGTCGACACCATGGTGCCGATCCTCAATCCGGCCGGCGTCCAGGAGATCATCGACTACGGCCTCTACGGCTTTGCCATGTCGCGCTTCGCCGGCACCTGGGCGGCGATCAAATGCGTCAAGGACAACATCGAATCGACGGCTTCGGTCGACGCCTCGATCGAACGGCTGGGCATTGTCATTCCCGGATTCGACATGCCGTCGGGCGGCCTGAACATCCGCCACGAGATCGACATGCTCGGCCAGGAAGAACGGCTGCATGAATATAAGCGCGCCGCCGCCTCGGCCTTCATCCACGCCAACGGGCTGAACCGTATCGTCTATTCCGGTGGCCGCAATCCCAGGCTTGGGGTTATCACCATCGGCAAGAGCTATCTCGATGTCCGCCAGGCGCTGGAGGATATCGGCATCGACGAAGCGGCGGCCAACCGCATCGGCATCCGCCTGTTCAAGGTCGGCTGCCCATGGCCGCTCGACCTGCAGCACATCGCGGAATTCGCCCGCGGCCTCGACACCATTGTCGTCGTCGAGGAAAAGCGCTCGCTGATCGAGGTGCAGCTGCGCGAGAACCTCTACGGCACCGCCACCCAGCCGGCGATCGTCGGCAAGAAGGACGAGCGCGGCGACTGGCTGTTTCCGGCCAAGGGCGCGCTCGATCCGAACGAGATCGCCATCGCGCTCGGTGAAAGGATCCTGCGCACGGTCGGCCCGTCGGAAGAGATCGCCGCGCGGGTGGCGAAGCTGCGCCAATTCCAGGCGATGCTCGCCGACACCGTCGATATCGGTTCGCGCACGCCTTTCTTCTGCTCGGGCTGCCCGCACAATTCCTCGACCAAGGTGCCGGAGGGATCGATCGCCGCCGCTGGTATCGGCTGCCATTTCATGGCGCTGTGGATGGACAGGAACACGCTCGGCTTCACCGCTATGGGCGGCGAGGGCGCGCAATGGGTCGGCCAGGCGCCGTTCTCCAAGCGCGACCATATCTTCCAGAATCTCGGCGACGGCACCTACAACCACTCCGGCGTGCTGGCGATCCGCTTCGCGCTGTCCTCCGGCGCCAACATCACCTACAAGATCCTTTACAACGACGCGGTGGCGATGACCGGCGGCCAGCCGCATGAGGGTGGTCTGAGCGTCGACATGATCGCCAACCAGGTGCGCGCCGAGGGCGTCGACCGCATCGCCGTCGTCACCGACGAGCCGGACAAATATGCCGGCAAGGCCGATTTCCCGGTTGGTATCACCATCCATCACCGCGACGATCTCGACCTCGTCCAGCGCGAATTGCGCGACGTGAAAGGCGTTTCGGTGCTGATCTACGACCAGACCTGCGCCGCCGAGAAGCGCCGGCGCCGCAAGCGCGGCACCTTCCCCGACCCCGACAAGCGCGTCTTCATCAACGAGCTGGTCTGCGAAGGCTGCGGCGATTGCGGCGTGCAGTCGAACTGCGTCTCGATCCAACCGGTCGAGACCGAATTCGGCCGCAAGCGCCGGATCGACCAGTCGAGCTGCAATAAGGATTTTTCCTGCCTCAACGGCTTCTGCCCGTCTTTCGTCACCGTGCATGGCGGCAAGATCAGGAAGGCCGAAGGCATTGCCGGCAAGGCCGATCCGCTGGACGGCGTGCCCGCGCCGGCTGAATTCCGCATGGGCAATCAGGGCTGGGCGGGGATCATCGACGGCGTCGGCGGCACCGGCGTGGTCACCGTCGGCGCGGTGCTCGGCATGGCAGCGCATCTGGAGGGCAAAGGCTGCGGCATGATCGACATGGCGGGCCTTGCCCAGAAGGGCGGCTCGGTCTTCACCCATGTCCGCATCGCCCCGACGCCCGAGGACATCCACGCCATTCGCGTTTCGGCCGGCAAGGCCGACCTCGTGCTCGGCTGCGACCTCGTCGTCTCCGGCGCCAAGAAAGTGCTGGGCGCGGTGCGCGAGGGCCATACGATCTTCCTCGCCAACACCGCCGAGATCATGCCTGGCGAATTCACCCGCTCGGCCGACTTTTCGCTGCCGGTCGAGCGGCTGAGGAAGGCGATCCGCGCGGCCGCCGGCGATGACAAGGCGCATTTCTTCGATGCCACCCGCACGGCGACCGCATTGTTCGGCAATTCGCTCGGCGCCAACATGTTCATGCTTGGCTTCGCCTTCCAGCATGGCGGCCTGCCGCTTTCGGCCGAAGCCGTTGAAAAGGCGATAGAATTGAACGGCGAGGCGGTGGCGATGAATATCGCCGCTTTCCGTTGGGGCCGCCGTGCCGCGCATCAGCCCGATTTCGTGCGCGGTCTGGTCGGTCAGGCCGACAAGCCGGCGTCAAAACCGGCCGAGACGCTGGACGAAGTCATCGCCCGCCGCGTTGCGTTCCTCACCGCCTATCAGAACGCCGCTTACGCCAGGCGCTACGCCGACCGCCTGGCAACGCTGCGCGCCGTTGAAGCCAAGGCTGTGTCCGGCTCGACCGCGGTGACCGAGGCCGCCGCCAGGAACCTCTTCAAGTTGATGGCGGTCAAGGACGAGTATGAGGTGGCGCGGCTTTACACCGACGGCGCTTTCGCCGCCGACCTCGCCAAGCAGTTCCAGGGCTACGAGAAGCTTGAATTTCATCTCGCGCCGCCGATGCTCGGCCGGCGCGGCAATGACGGCAAGCCCAGGAAATCGAGCTTCGGCCCGTGGATGATGAAGGGCTTTCGGCTGCTGGCAATTATGAAGAGCCTGCGCGGTACCGCGTTCGACCTCTTCGGCTACACGGCCGAGCGGCGCATGGAGCGGGCGCTGCTGAAGCAGTACGAGGCCGATCTCGACCTAATCGCCGGCGCGCTCGCGCCGGGCAGGGTGGACGCCGCGACGGCCCTTGCCTCGGTGCCGGCGCTCATCCGCGGTTACGGCCATGTCCGGCAGGCCAGCGCCGAGAAAGCGGCAGGCGAGCGTTCGCGGCTGATCGAGCGTTTGGCCCAGGCCCCGGCGGAGCCGGCGCTTCGCGCGGCGGAGTAATCACGCCGGCACGTCAATGCTTCGCCAAACCTCTGAATTTCCTGGTCTGTCACGCGTGTCGCAACCCTCTGCAACCGGGTTAAAGCGCCGTTCTAAGCCTTTCTTAAGGCCGGTGTGGCATGACAAGGTGCAGTGTTGGGCCAACGGCATGGGTAGAACAAAAACCGAGAACATCCCCGCGGATGTTTATATCCAGTTTGTGCGGTCGTTGTTCGACAACGCCCACATGCTGGTGATCGGTGGCGTTTGCTACTGGATCCTCGGATTCATGATCTATTGGCGGACGCACAACCCGCTGTTCCTGGCCTTTTCGTTCGCTCTGCTGTCCATCAGCCTTTTTCGTTACGTCGGCATACGCGGCTTCCTGAAGACGGGTGGCACCATAGCCAATGTCGAGGAGGCTCGGCAGTGGGAGCGCAACTATATCCTCAAGGGCAGCCTACAGGGTCTCGGGCTCGGTTCGCTGTGTTTCATATCGATCTACGTTTATCCCGATCCTTTCGCCGAGCTGGCCGCGACGTCGCTGACGATTGCGACCCTGGTCACGGTCGTTGGCCGCAACTACGGCTCCCCGCAGATGGTGCGGATTTTCTCCGTGACCTTCATCGGTCCGGCGGCGCTCGGGCTCCTGCTGCGCATGGATTTCCCCTCGGTCCTGCTCGGCCTGATGATCATCCCGCTGACATTCATCACGATCAACAGTGCCGACCATGTCCGCAACGTGCTCTTCTCCGCCGTCATCGGCCACAAGCAGGCCAGGAATCTGACGCGCCGGTTCGACCGCGCGCTCAACACCATGTCGCATGGCCTGGTCATGCTGGGGCCCGACGGGCGGGTCGCGGTGGCCAATGCCGAAGCCGCTCGCCTGATGTCGCTGAAATCGGGCGACGCTTTGCTTGGACGCTCGATCCATGGTCTTTTGATGCGCGGCGTTGCCGGCGGCATGCTGGCGCCGAAAGACTGCCGCTACATTGAAGCGCAGCTGACGCGCGCGCTGCGCGAAGGCCGCGACCGCAAGGTGCTTGTTTCGCTCGCCAACGGCCAGCATTACGAATTCTCCGCCCGTGAAGGCAGTCAGGAACTGGGCGTCATCACCTTCGAGGACGTTACGGCCCGCGTCGAGGCGGAGGAAAAGATCCGCTTCATGGCGCGTTACGACAATCTGACCGGCCTGCCGAACCGCGCCTATTTCCACGAACTGGTCGGCGAGGCCATGGCCTCAGGCGAACAGGAGCGTCTCTGCGGCCTCGCGGTGCTCGATCTCGACGACTTCAAGAGCGTCAACGACACTCTCGGCCATCCGGTCGGCGACGGGCTGATCTACGCCGTGGCCGAGCGCCTCGCCGCTATTGCCGGACCGGGCATCACCGTCAGCCGCTTCGGCGGCGACGAGTTCATGATCTTCTTCGATCGTGTCGAAGACGAGAGCCATCTCAGCACCTTGCTCGACCAGATTTTCGCGGAGCTGCAAGGCGAGGTGGACGTCGCCGGCCACGGGCTGCGCATCCAGACCAGCGGCGGCGCGGTGCTGTCCAAGGTCAAGGACACCGATGCGGACGCCATGATCGTCAAGGCCGACCTTGCCCTCTACAAGGCCAAGGAACTCGGCAAGAACAGCTGGCGGCTGTTCGAGGCGGCCATGGATGCCGCCTTCCGCAATCGTCAGCTGATGAAAGCCGATCTGCGCAATGCCGTGCAGGCCAAGGAATTGCGCGTCGTCTATCAGCCGATCGTGGCCGTCGACACCATGCGCATCGCCAGTTGCGAGGCGCTCTGCCGTTGGGATCATCCCGATCTCGGCCCTGTCTCGCCCAGTGTCTTCATTCCCCTGGCCGAGGAGATGGGTATCGTTTCCGACATCAGCACCTTCGTGCTCGATGCCGCTTGCGCCGAATGCGCCAAATGGCCGGCCCAGACCAGCGTGTCGGTTAACCTATCGGCCAAGGACTTCCGCAGTCGCGATATTGTCCAGAAGGTCAGGGATGCCTTGGCCAAGTCGGGCCTGGCGGCGCACCGGCTCGAAATCGAGGTCACCGAGACCGCCTTGCTCGACGACAAGTCGCTGACGCGCGAGTCGATCGAGGAATTGAAGGCGCTCGGCGTGCGTATTGCGCTTGACGATTTCGGCACGGGCTACTCCAGTCTGAGCTATCTCCACAAGCTGCCGCTCGACAAGATCAAGATCGACCGCTCGTTCCTGGTCGACGTGAACCAGAACCGGCAGTCGCTCGATCTTCTGAAGGGCATCGTCAGTCTGTCCCGGACGCTGGGTCTTTCCGTCACCATCGAAGGGGTCGAGACCTTCGAGCAGTTGAAGACGCTGGTCCATTCGGTCAAGCCGGACTTCGTGCAGGGTTTTCTCTTCGGCGCCGCGCTCAGCTCTTCGGGCATCGAGACGATGTCGAGCGTCACATGGCCGTTTGCCGCGGACCTGCGTATCGCCGGCAAGCGGACAGCCAGCTAAATCAATCCCGGGAAAAGTGTGAAACGGCTAGCTTCGGCGCCGTAGCCTTGCGGCCGGATTGCAAGAAACGCTGGCCGCTCTGGCATAGTCTAAACCCGCCGCGCGTTGGCGTTTTTCAAGCTCTGAATTCGAAACGACCTTGATGACCGACGTCAGGTCGGATCAGACAACCGCCTGCGACAGGATTTGCTTTTGTCCGATACAGGATCGGTGGAAGGTGCGCCGCCATTAAGGTTAACAAGCGGTAAATCAGCGATATCGAATTTTCAGCTTGTGTCTCATTTCAACTCGAATAGCCTGTTTACAGGCGGAATTCGAGGACGGACAATAATGGATGTTGCGCGCAAGGGTGCGTCGGCTGGCGCCATCGCTAGAAGCGATTCGCTGCTCAATCGAACGATGATGCAGCTCTTGGAGCATGTCGAATATCGCCTCATTACCGGGGGCGAGGACCTCGAAGCGATCTACCGGCTCCGCTATCAATCCTACGTCAAATCCGGCATGTGCGGCCCGATCGCCAGCGGGATGTTCGAGGACCGCTGGGATAATCTGCCCAATTCCTACCGGTTCGGCGTCTATTGTTACGGTGAATTGGTCAGCACATTGCGCTTTCATTATATTTCCAGTGCGCAGCCATACTCGCCTTCGATCGACGCCTATCCGGAAATCTTGCTCGAGCGGCTTGCCCGCGGCGAAACCTTCATCGACGGAACCCGCTTCGCAACCGATCCCGACGCCGCGCCGGCACCCGGCGTGCTGCCTTTCCTGACACTCAGGATCGCCATGGTGGCCTCCAATTATTTTGGCCAGGACTCGGTGTTGACCCCGGTCAAGGTCGAGCATTCCCATTTCTATGCCCGGTTCTTCAATGCCCAACAGCGGACCGAGGGGAAAGTGTTTCCCGGCGTTCTCGCCCCGATAGCGCTGTTCGAAATCCCCGCCGGCGAGAATATGCGCCGCACACTCGAACGGTTCCCCTTCTACCAGTCGACACCGACGGAGCAGCGGCTGATGTTCGGCAATCCGGCGATCAACCGGCTGACGCCGCTGTCCATCGTGCCGACAGCGAAATATTATCGCGCCGCTGCCTGACGCGAGGCCGTGAACTTTTCGCTGGCTGCGCCGTTATCAGGTCCGCAGCTCAGCGCGACAGGCGGTACCGCCTGTCGCAGGAAAGGACCCACACATGACCATCCATTCGTTCGCGCTGACGCCGCTGATCTCGCTGATCGCCGGCGTGCTGATCCTGGTGATGCCGCGGCTCCTCAACTACATCGTCGCGCTTTACCTGATCGTCGTCGGCCTGCTCGGCCTGTTCCCTCATCTCGCCAGCTGAAATCCCGCGCCGGCCGCGCGGATGACAGCGCGGCATCCAGTTTCAACTTTCGTTTGAGGCTGTTGTCGCAGGCTGTGCGGCAATAGCGCCATTGCTCTTGGTTCGGCTTTTCGCTATGTGCCTCAAAGGCATTTTCGAAGGGGTACTTCCATGGCTGATCACTCGCCGACCGGTCCTGTCGAGCTTGGCGCGCAGATGGACTATGCCGAGCACGACCGTACCTACAAGGGTTTTCTCGGCCTCGCCAAATACGGCTCGCTGGTCTGTGCCGCCATTCTTATCGCAATGGCCTTCGGCTTCTTCGTCGGCGGTTTCTTTTCGGCGCTCATCGTGTTCATCCTGATCACGGCCATCGGCACCCTCATTCTACGGTAGACTTCCCAATCCCATTGCCCTCGACGTCGCCGGACGTCCCGGCCGACGCCTTGCGTAATCAAGGTTCCAGCCGAAAGGATCATCCGGTGGGGCAAACAGTGTTCATCCCTTGTGAGATTGACCCGAACGAGCCGCGTGTCGCGGCCTCGCCGGAAACGGTCAAGCGTCTGGCGGGTCTCGGCTTCGACGTGGTCGTCGAAAAGGGCGCCGGCCTCGGCTCGCGCATCCCCGACCAGGATTTCGTCGGCGCCGGAGGTACGGTCGGAACGGCGGCCGACGCAAAAAAGGCCGATGTCGTGCTGAAAGTGCGCCGGCCAACGGATGCGGAGCTGAAGGGCTACAAGTCCGGTGCTGCCGTCATCGCCATCATGGATCCCTATGGCAACGATGCCGCCGTCGCCGCCATGGCCAAGGCCGGCATCACCGCCTTCTCGATGGAATTCATGCCGCGCATCACCCGCGCGCAATCGATGGACGTGCTGTCCTCGCAGGCCAATCTCGCCGGCTACCAGGCGGTGATCGACGCGGCGGGCGAATATGACCGCGCGCTGCCGATGATGATGACGGCGGCGGGCACCGTGCCGGCGGCCAGGACCTTCATCATGGGCGTCGGCGTTGCCGGCCTGCAGGCGATCGCCACCGCGCGCCGCCTCGGCGCCGTCGTCACCGCCACCGACGTCCGTCCGGCGGTCAAGGAGCAGGTGCAGTCGCTCGGCGCGAAATTCCTGGCGGTCGAGGACGAGGAGTTCAAGGCGGCCGAGACGGCCGGCGGCTACGCCAAGGAAATGTCGAAGGACTATCAGGCCAAGCAGGCGGCACTCACCGCCGAGCATATCGCCAAGCAGGACATCGTCATCACCACGGCGCTGATCCCCGGCCGGCCGGCGCCGAAGCTGGTCTCGGCCGCCATGGTCGCGTCGATGAAGCCGGGTTCGGTGATCGTCGACCTCGCTGTCGAGCGCGGCGGCAATGTCGAAGGCGCGGTTCCGGGGAAGGTCGTGACGACCGAGAACGGCGTCAAGATCGTCGGCCATCTCAATGTGCCGGGCCGCGTCGCGGCCTCGGCCTCGCTGCTTTACGCCAAGAACCTTTACGCCTTCCTCGAGACCATGGTCGACAAGGCAGCCAAGACGCTCGCCATCAGGCGCGACGACGAGTTGGTCAAGGCGACGATGCTGACCGACGCCGGCCAAGTCGTGCATCCGAACTTCGCCAAGGCGGCGCAAGAGCCGCGCACCGAGCCGGCGGCCATTCCGGCGACGACTATGGTTGCCGACGCCTCGGCCAAGCCTGCTGCGAAGAAGACAACGGCGAAAAAACCTGCCGCAGCCAAGTCGCCCTCGTCCAAGTCGAAAGGGACCGCGTGATGGAACAGCTGCAGAAAGCCCTCGACCAGCTCGATCAGGCGACGGCTGCCGTTCGCCTTGCGGTGCAGGACCTGGCCAATGCGCCCGCCGGCGCCGAGGCCGCCGGCAACGCGGCGCATGCCCTCTCGGGCGGCGCCATCGATCCCTTCGTCTTCCGCTTCGCGATCTTCGTGCTGGCGATCTTCGTCGGCTACTACGTCGTGTGGTCGGTGACGCCGGCGCTGCACACGCCACTGATGGCCGTCACCAACGCCATTTCCTCGGTCATCGTCGTCGGCGCGCTGCTTGCCGTCGGCATCGCCGCTTCAGGCATTGCTGCAGGCTTCGGCTTCGTCGCGCTGGTGCTTGTCTCGGTCAACATCTTCGGCGGCTTCCTCGTCACCCAGCGCATGCTGGCTATGTACAAGAAGAAGGAAAAGTGACGTGAACGCCAACTTCGCTTCCTTCCTCTATCTGGTCTCCGGCATCCTGTTCATCCTGGCGCTGCGCGGGCTCTCGCACCCGACCACCAGCCGCCAGGGCAATCTCTACGGCATGATCGGCATGGGGATTGCGCTCTGCACCACGCTGGCGCTGGCCCTGCCTTCGGCCGGGCGCTTCGGCCTGATCGTGCTGGGGCTCGCCATCGGCGGTGGCATCGGCGCGGTCACCGCGCGCCGCATCGCGATGACCTCGATGCCGCAACTGGTCGCCGCCTTCCACTCGCTCGTCGGCCTCGCCGCCGTCATGGTGGCGGCGGCCGCCATCTACGCGCCCGAAAGCTTTGGCATCGGCACGGTCGCCGACATCCATGCCCAGGCGCTGATCGAGATGAGCCTTGGCGTCGCCATCGGCGCCATCACCTTCACCGGTTCGGTCATCGCCTTCTTGAAGCTCGACGGCCGCATGTCCGGCAAGCCGATCATGATCGGTGGCCGCCACTTGATCAACATCGCGCTCGGCGCAGCACTTGTGGTGCTGATCGTGCTTTTGGTCACCACCGAATCGAAGCTCGTCTTCTGGCTCATCGTCGCCGCCTCGCTGGCGCTGGGCGTGCTGTTGATCATCCCGATCGGCGGCGCCGACATGCCGGTCGTGGTGTCGATGCTGAACTCCTATTCCGGCTGGGCGGCTGCAGCACTCGGCTTCACCCTCGGCAATCTGGCGCTGATCATCACCGGCGCGCTGGTGGGGTCTTCCGGCGCGATCCTGTCCTACATCATGTGCAAGGGCATGAACCGCTCCTTCATCTCGGTCATCCTCGGCGGCTTCGGCGGCGAGACGGCTGCGGTGGTGAGCGACGGCATCGAGCGTACGGTCAAGCAGGGCTCGGCCGATGACGCCGCCTATCTGATGATGAACGCGCAGAAGGTCATCATCGTGCCGGGCTACGGCATGGCGGTCGCGCAGGCGCAGCACGCGCTGCGCGAGATGGCCGACAAGCTCAAGGCCAACGGCGTCGAGGTGAAATACGCCATCCACCCGGTCGCCGGCCGCATGCCCGGCCACATGAACGTGCTGCTCGCCGAAGCCAACGTGCCCTATGACGAGGTGTTCGAGCTGGAGGATATCAACTCCGAATTCGCGCAGGCCGACGTCGCCTATGTCATCGGCGCCAACGACGTCACCAACCCGTCCGCGCGCGACGACAAGTCCTCGCCCATCTACGGCATGCCGATCCTCGACGTCGACAAGGCCCGCACCTGCCTGTTCGTCAAGCGCTCGCTCGGCTCCGGCTATGCCGGCATCGACAACACGCTGTTCTACAAGGACGGCACCATGATGCTGCTCGGCGACGCCAAGAAGATGACCGAGGAAATCGTCAAGGCGATGGATCACTGATCCGGTCGCCAACCAGCACATGTCCGCACAAGCCCGGGCCTCGGGCCGGGCTTTTTTGCGGTTGGTGCTGGCAAGTGTGGTGGTAAGGTTCTGGCGATGGCAGAGACCAAAAGAGCATATCCAGATACTTCCGATATCCTCGCTCGAAAGGCCGAGGGACGTCGCGAAATGGCTGGACTTACCTTCGGGCAGAAAGTCGCGAGAATGGAAGCTTTGCGCGAAAGGGTCGCTCCGTTGAAAAGGCTGCGCCAGGAGCGGCGGGCATCAAATCACCCTGGCGCCGACGTTCACTCGCGAAAACCCAAAATCGAGTAGCGCGTCCCATGGAGCCTTGATTCGCTCTTGGCGCGGTCGCCCAAATGCAACCCGCACCCGCCGCGAAATGATCGGAGTTTCGTGAACTACCCGACGATGATCACCTTTCCGGTGATGGCGCCTTCCACGCTCTTGGCATAGGCGAGCCCCACCCGTTTCGACGGAACGGGCTCATGGCCGGGGAACCACTCGCCATATCTCGGTGCGGACACGGCGAGAAGTCCGGGGCTCACCGCATTGATACGGAGGCCGCGTGGCATCTCGATCGCTGCACCGAGAACGAAACCTCCGAGCGCGCCATTCGCGGTTGCTGCGCCCGTTCCCGTGCGAATAGGATCGCGGTCGAGCACTCCGCTTGTCAGCGTGAACGAGCCTCCGTCGCTAAGCTTGGCCAGCCCTGCCAGCACCAGATTGACCTGTCCCATGACCTTGTGGCGCAGGCCCAGCATGAATGTCTCTTCGGTGTATTCGCCAAGAGCTCCGAAATGGACATCGCCTGCCGTCGAGACGACGGCGTCCACCTTGGCGCATCTTGCGTACATGGCGTCGACCGATGCGCGGTTGGCTATATCGACCTGAATCTCGCCGCTGGACCGTCCAGCCTTGATGATCTCATGGCGGAAACCTAACTCGTCGCAGACCGCTTTCCCGATATCACCTTCGGCGCCGACGACAATAATTCTCATGACAGGTCCTCTGTCATCTCGTCATACCGTTTGAGCTTGTAGGCAAGCAGTTCAGCACAGCGATCCAACGCGGCACGCCGCATATCCAGATGCGCCGCGTGCTCAAGAAGAACCGCTTTCCGTCCAGACAGGGTTTCGTTACCCCTCCGATAGAGCTGCGCAAAGTATCGCATCCGCTCCATGGGCATACCCGTATCGCGCAGTGACGAAAGCAGGATGAGCCATTCGACATTCTCCGCCGAGAAGTCACGTCTTCCATCACGCCCTCGCGCGATCTTCGGAAGCAAATCCAATTTCTCATAGTAGCGGATGGTGTCGATACTCAGCCCGCTTGTAGATGCCACCTCCGATATACGCATATGTCGCTCATAGCCTGCCGATTTGTGTAAGGCTACCAAGCTGGAGCAACTCCAGGTCAAGCGGGAATCTTCACCCTAATGCATGTCGCCCAAAAGTGCGCAGCGGTTTTGGGAATACGACATGCATCAAACAAAGACTTAAAGCGCGTCGCGTGAATCCGTTTCATCGCGACGCGCTTTTAGAGCCGCATTACTGCTCAAGGTATCCCGTCGGCCAGGGGCCGACGCTCGATGGGCTTCCGGTTGAACGCCTGGATATTGCTCAGATGTCCAGATTGGCCACCGACAGCGCATTGTCCTGGATGAACTCGCGCCGTGGTTCGACTTCGTCGCCCATCAGCCGCGAGAACAGTGAGTCGGCGTCGGTCGCGTCGTTGACCTTGACCTGCAGCAGCGAGCGCACATTCGGGTCGAGCGTGGTTTCCCACAGCTGCTCGGCATTCATCTCGCCAAGGCCCTTGTAGCGCTGCATGGTCAGACCCTTGCGGCCGGTGGCGAATACCGCATTGAGCAGCGCCAGCGGGCCCGAAATGGTCTCGGAGACCTCCTTGCGGCGCAGCACCGGCGGTTCGGCGTAGATCTCTGCAAGGCGCGAGGCATAGCGGTCGAGCTGGCGCGCATCGGCCGAGTTGATCAGGCCGGCATCGAGCTGGGCGAACTCCTTGACGCCGCGCACGGTGCGCTCGAACACATAGCCGCCCGAGCCGTCATTGGAGGTTGAGAGCCGGCCGGTCCAGCCGCGCTCGGTCTCCTCGGCGATGATGTCGAGCCGCCTCGCGACAAGCTCGGCCATCGCGTTGGCGCGGCCAAGATCGGCAAGCACATCGGCATTGAGCGCGCCGGCAATCGCCGCCTGCTCGACGACGCTGCGGTTGTAGCGCGTGTGCAGGCCGTTGATCAGCTGGCGCGTCGCCAGCGCATCGTCGATGGCGCCGCGCAGATCCTGTCCGGTCCGCACCTCGCCCGACGCCAGCGTCAGCGAGGCTTCCTCCAGCCCGGAGCCGATGAGGAACTCCTCGAACGCGCTCTCATCCTTGATGTATTGCGAACTCTTGCCCCGCGTCACTTTGTAGAGCGGCGGCTGGGCGATATAGAGATGGCCGCGCTCGATCAGCTCCGGCATCTGCCGGAAGAAGAAGGTGAGCAGCAGCGTGCGGATGTGGGCGCCGTCGACGTCGGCGTCCGTCATCAGGATGATCTTGTGGTAGCGCAGCTTGTCGGCGTTGAACTCGTCCTTGCCGATCGAGGTGCCGAGCGCGGTGATCAGCGTGCCGATCATGTCGGAGGAGAGCATACGGTCGAAGCGCGCGCGCTCGACGTTCAGGATCTTGCCGCGCAGCGGCAGGATCGCCTGGTTCTGGCGCGAGCGCCCGCCCTTGGCCGAGCCGCCGGCCGAGTCGCCCTCGACGATGAAGATCTCGGACTTCGCCGGATCGCGCTCCTGGCAGTCGGCAAGCTTGCCGGGCAGCGAGGTGACGCCGAGCGAGCTCTTGCGGGTGATGTCGCGCGCCTTGCGCGCGGCCTCGCGCGCGGCGGCCGCCTGGATTACCTTCTCGACCACCACCCTGCCTTCGGCCGGATGTTCTTCCAGCCAGGTGCCGAGCGCCTCATTGACCAGGCTCTCCACCACAGGGCGAACCTCGGACGAAACCAGCTTGTCCTTGGTCTGCGAGGAGAATTTCGGGTCCGGCACCTTGACCGACAGAACGGCGGTCAGGCCTTCGCGGCAGTCGTCGCCGGTCAGCGAGACCTTTTCCTTCTTGGTATGACCGGATGATTCGCCGTAGCCGGTGATCTGCCTCGTCAGCGCCGCGCGAAAGCCCGCCAGATGCGTGCCGCCGTCGCGCTGCGGGATGTTGTTGGTGAAGGCCAGCACGTTCTCGTGGTAGCTGTCGTTCCACCACATCGCGACTTCGACGGAGATACCGTCGCGCTCGGCGCGGATGGCGATCGGCGCCTCGATCAGCGGCTTCTTCACCCGGTCGAGATATTTGACGAACTCTTCCAGCCCGCCGTCATAGTGCAACTCGTGGCGCACAAGGTCGGCATGGCGGGCGTCGGTCAGCACGATGCGCACGCCGGAATTGAGGAAGGCGAGCTCGCGCAACCGGTGCTCCAGCGTGCCGTAATCGAACTCGACCATGGTAAAGGTCTCGGCCGACGGGAAGAAGGTGATCTCGCTGCCGCTGCGGCCGTCATTGGTGCCCGGACGCTTGTCCTGCTCGTAGCTGCCGGTCACCTTCAGCGGCGCGTCGGCGTTGCCGTGCGTGAAGCTCATCTCGAAGATCTCGCCGTTGCGGCGGATCTTGAGCTTCAGCCACGCCGAGAGCGCGTTGACCACCGACACGCCGACGCCGTGCAGGCCGCCGGAGACCTTGTAGGAGTTCTGGTCGAATTTGCCGCCGGCATGCAGCTGCGTCATGATTACTTCGGCCGCCGAAACGCCCTCGCTGGAGTGGATATCGGTCGGAATGCCGCGGCCATTGTCGATGACGGTGACGGAACCGTCGGGATTGAGCGTCACCGAAACGAGGTCGGCGTGTCCGGCCAGCGCCTCGTCGATGGCGTTGTCCACCACCTCGTAGACCATGTGGTGCAGGCCCGAGCCGTCATCGGTGTCGCCGATATACATGCCCGGCCGCTTGCGCACGGCGTCCAACCCCTTCAAAACCTTGATGGAATCGGCGCCGTACTCGGCTTCCGCGCCAATGGCGCTTTCGGTCTGATCGCTCATGAAAACCTGTCTGATTGGTGGCGCTAGTCGAACGCGAGAAACTGGTCCCGAATCGCGCCGTTTTGATGTCCTAGATATAGGCGCAAACGGTTGCTTTTCCAAGGTTTGCGGGCATTTTGCCGGCTTGGCGAGCAGGCAGGATGGAGCATGCTTTCGTGACCGTTACCGGAGGACCGGTGCGCAAGCCATAAAAGCGCGCGCCGCCGCTCGCAAAATCCGGTGCGGAAGGGTCTCCGACGGATCACATGGACGCCCGCCTTGCCGGGCGCTACATTTGGCCTGCCAGCGGAGCATGCCCCATGGACACCAAGCCCGCCCCCTTCGTGCCGCCCGCGCCGAAGCCGCGCACCACGCCGCCCTCGACGCTGGAGATGATGCGCATCGTCTACCGCAACCCGCTCGAATTGTGGGGCGAGCATTCCTACAACGAGCCCTGGATATCGGTGACCGGCATCGGCGGACCGCTGGTCATCGCCAATGATCCAGGCCTCATCCGTCACGTGCTGATCGACAACGCCAAGAACTACAAGATGGCGACGGTGCGCCAGCTGATCCTGCGGCCGATCCTGCGCGACGGGCTGCTCACCGCAGAGGGCGAAGTCTGGAAGCGTTCGCGCAAGGCGATGGCGCCGGTGTTCACGCCGCGCCACATCTTCGGCTTCGCCGGGCCGATGCTCAAGCGCACGCTGGAATTCGTTACCCGCTACGAGGCCGGCGGCACGTCCGACATCGCTCACGACATGACGCTGCTTACCTATGACATCCTCGCCGAGACGCTGTTTTCCGGCGAGATCGCCGGCCAACCGGGCAGCTTCTCCAGGGAGATCGACCGCCTGTTCGAGACCATGGGTCGTGTCGATCCGCTCGACCTGTTGCGCGCGCCCGAATGGCTGCCGCGCCTCACCCGCATCCGCGGCCGCAAGACCATGGCCTATTTCCGCAACATCGTCGCCGGCACGGTACGGATGCGTGAAGAACGGATGAAGCGCGACCCCGACGGTGTGCCGCAGGATTTCCTCACGCTTCTCCTGCGGGCCGAAGGGCCGGACGGGCTGACGCGCCCGGAAGTCGAAGACAACATCATCACCTTCATCGGCGCTGGCCATGAGACGACCGCGCGTGCGCTGGGCTGGACGATCTATTGCCTGGCCGAGGCGCCCTGGGAACGCGACAGGGTCGAGCAGGAGATCGACGCGGTGCTGGCGCGCGAGCCCGACCCGACGAAGTGGCTGGATGCCATGCCGTTCACCCGCGCCGCCTTCGAGGAGGCGCTGAGGCTCTATCCGCCGGCCCCCTCGATCAACCGCGAGCCGATCGAGCCCGAGACCTGGAATGGCCTCTATATCCCGAAATATGCAGCCGTGCTGGTGATGCCCTGGGTCGTGCACCGCCACCGCAAGCTCTGGGACAGGCCGAACGCCTTCATGCCGGAGCGTTTCCATCCGGAAAACCGCGACAGGATCGACCGCTTCCAGTATCTGCCGTTCGGTGCCGGTCCACGTGTTTGTATCGGCGCCAGCTTCGCCATGCAGGAGGCGATCATCGCTTTAGCCATCCTGTTGTCGCGCTTCCGCTTCGACGCGACGGCCGAAACCCGGCCGTGGCCGGTGCAGAAGCTGACCACGCAGCCGCAGGGCGGCCTGCCGATGCAGGTCTCGCGCCGTGGCTGAAGTCTAGATTACCGGTCGGCAATCGGCCGGCGCTGTTGGAACTGGCCGGCGGCGCGGAAGCGCCAGAGATAGCTCGGCAGGATGGCGGCGATCGCCTGCGGCTGGATGCCGAGGCCGGCAAGCGTCCTGGCGGCCTTGGCGGCTTCGTCGGAGACGATGTTGTGCTCGCGCAGCTGCAGCACCTGGTCCTTGGTCAGGAGCGGATTGGGCAGCAGCTGAAGGATCGATGCCTGGATGTTGGCCACCCAGAACGGCACCGGCACGAGCAGACGTCGTCGGTCAATGACCGCAAGCAGCTCTTCCATACATTCCTTGAAGGTCAGCACCTGCGGGCCGCCGAGCTCATAGATTTCGCCGCCCTTGACCTTGCCGTCGACCGAGCGCGCGATCGCTTCGGCGACGTCGCCGACATAGACCGGCTGGAATTTCGTCTGCCCGCCGCCGATCAGCGGCAGGATGGGCGA
Organism: Mesorhizobium montanum; assembly: GCF_033977145.1. Taxonomy (NCBI): domain Bacteria; kingdom Pseudomonadati; phylum Pseudomonadota; class Alphaproteobacteria; order Hyphomicrobiales; family Phyllobacteriaceae; genus Mesorhizobium; species Mesorhizobium montanum. The sequence goes on from NZ_JAVIJF010000013.1 coordinate 78,220, forward strand.
GAGGCGCGCCATGCCGGCGAAGCGATTGAAGAAGCTGTCTTCCGGGCCGAAATTGATCGACGGCCGGAAGATGACGGCGTCCCTGATCGTGTCGAACACGGCTTTTTCGCCGAGTGCCTTGGTGCGGGCGTAGTCCGACGGCGAATCGAGATCGGCGCCGAGCGCCGAGATCTGGGTGAGGCCGGCGCCGACCGAGCGTGCGGCTTCGGCGACGGCGCGCGCGCCGAAATCATGCACGGCGCCGAATTTCTGGCGGCCCGTCTCATGCAGGATGGCGACGAGGTTGACGACATGGTCGGCGCCCTGCACGGCCCGGTCGACCGACCAGCGCACGCGCACATTGGCCTGCACCGGCTGGATCTGTCCGACATTGCCGAGCGGCTGCACATGGCCGGCAAGGTCGGGCCGCCGGCAGGCGACGCGGATGCGGTAGCCGCGCTTGGCCAGCGCCCGCACGACATGGCGGCCGACGAAACCCGAGCCGCCGAAGACGACGACGAGCTTGGGGGTCTGCAGGATTTCGGTCATGACTGGCTCCGCGCGCAAATGCTTGGCTGAGGCCGTTTCTTAATCCGTTTCTCGCCAAAGGCAAAGAGCGACCGGAAGTCGCCGCTGCCTTGTTTTTGAACTTGCCCGGAATGCCGCTCCGGCGCGTTTGGAGAAAACAGAAAACCCCGCCGAAGCGGGGTTTTCCGGGCAGTGTCCACGCCGAAACAGGGTCCAACGAGGCGGCCTGACCTGAGACGGTATCAAGGTGGCGTGAAGCAAGCACGCCCGCCCCGCCCTGAACGCCCGGCGCGGCGCCGCCAACCGCGAGCCGGACGAAGCCAACCAGGCGGCTCGCGGCGTGGGGTGCCGGATATGGGTCGCGTCAGGTCGGGAAAAGGTTCAATCGCGCGCGAAAATCAGGCTGAATAACGCTCGGCGAATTCGGAAATGCGCTGCACCACCGCCTTGGAGACGGTGATGCCGCGTGCTTTTGCCTTCTCCGTCGCCTCGGCGCGGGAGCGGCCGGGAATATGCACGCCATAGCGCCGCCGCAGCCGGTCGAGCTGGCCCTTCATGCGCTGCTCGAATTCCGGATCGAGCAGCTTGGGTTCGATGGCGAGAACGAAGAGGCCGGTGCCGGGGCTGTCCTCCCCACCTGTGAACCAGGGCGCGTCGAGCGACCAGTTGGCGCCGGAAATGCCCGCAGCCAGTACCTCGACCATAAGCGCGATGTTGGCGCCGCGCTGGCCGCCAAAGGCAAGCATCGCGCCCTTCATCGCCGCCGCCGGATCGGTGGTCGGGTTGCCGCTGGCATCCAGCGCCCAACCTTCGGGGATTTTCTTGCCGTCCTCGGCCGCCTTGCGGATGTTGACGAAGGCCGTTGCGCTCGACGACTGGTCGATGACCAGCGGTGGCCCGTCGGCGGCGGGCGACGCGAAGGACATCGGATTGGTGCAATAGACCGGCTTGACCGAGCCCGAGCCGGCAAGCACCGCCGGTCCGTTGGTGGCGGCGAAAGAGACAAGACCCCGTTCGGCCAACCGCCCGGTGAAATAGCCGAGCGCACCGCATGTATAGGCGTTCTTCTGCGAGAAGATGGCGACGCCGAACAGCTTCGCCGCCTTGACCAGGTCGTCGATCGTGCGGTCGAAGCCGGTATGGGCAAGCCCGCCGCGCGCGTCGGAGAGATAGACGGCAAGCGCCGGCCTGGTGATCACCGGATCGGCGTTGCCGTCGATGCGGCCCGCCTCGAGCGCCTCCAGATAGTCGATGAAGTGCGATAGCCCCACAGTCGACAGGCCCTCGGCTTCGGCCGCGATGATCGAGGCGGTAAGCGACCGCGCTGCCTCGTCATTGGCGCCGGCGCCGAGCGCCGCCATCCGGCACAACCCTGTTGCCTGGTCGAGAGTGAGTTGCATTGGAGTTGCCCTGCAGCGAGTAGCGAATAGGGAATAGCGAGTAGGGGAGATAAAGGAACTACTCGCTATTCGCTACTCACTATTCGCTAACCGATCTTCACCGGAATCCGAGCCTCTATCCGGCTGAAGACGAAGACCAGGATGCCGGTGATCGTCATATAGATCAGCGCCAGCAACAGCAAAGGCTCGTAGGTCAGGTACGTGTCCTGGCGCACCTTGGAGGAGACGGCGAAGATGTCGATGACGCTGATCGTCGCCACCAGCGGCGTCGACTTCAGCTGCAGCACGGTCTCGCCGGTCAGCGTCGGCAGCGCCCGGTAGAAGGCCTGCGGCAGCCAGATGCGACGGAAGATTTTCCAGCGGCTCATGCCGAAGGCGCGGGCGGCCTCGAGTTGGCCTCTGGGCACACCGGCAAAGGCGCCGCGCATCACTTCGCCCTCATAACCGGCGAAGGAGAAGGTCAGCGCCACCACGCCATAGGGCCACGCTTGCCGCAGATACGGCCAAAGCCACGATTCGCGGATCCACGGATATTGCGGGAAGATCGAGCCGAGGCCGTAGTAGAGCAGCCAGAGCTGTAGGAGCAGCGGTGTTCCCCGGATGATGGTGCAGAAGACCTTTGCCGGCGCCGAGAACCAGATCGGCCCGCCGGCCTGGGCAAGCCCGAGCGGCACGGCAAGCGCAAAGCCCAGCGCGCAGGTGACGGCGAGCAGCCACAGCGCCCGCCAGATGCCCATCAGGCCCATTTCCCAATATTGCGGCAGCCAATCCCAGCGCATGAAGAAGGCGGCGCAGAAGACGAGACCCAAGGCGATCAGGATCAGCACGATGCGGTGCGGCTTGAGCCAGATCGAGGCGCGCGCCGCCATGTTGATCGCGGTGGCTTCGGCCGACATCAGCGCGCCTCCTTGACGGAGGGCATGCCGCGTCGCGACCAGGCCTCGACGCGGCCGATGATCAGGTTGGAGAAGAGTGACAAGGCAAGATAAAGCGCGCCGGCGGCGAGGAAGAACAGCAGGTAGGCTTTGGTGACGCCCGCCGCCTGGCGGGTCGCCAGCGTCAGTTCGAAGAAGCCGACGACGGCAAGCAGCGCGGTGTCCTTGGTGGCGATCAGCCACAGATTGGCAAGGCCGGGTATGGCGAAGGGCAGCATCGCCGGCAGCGTGACGCGCCGCAGCATCAGGCCCGGCGACATGCCGTAGGCGCGGGCGGCTTCGATCTGGCCTTGCGGGATGGCGAGGATGGCGCCGCGGATGACCTCCGTGGAATAGGCGCCCTGGACGAAACCCAGCACGAAAATGCCGGCCGCAAGCCCGCTGATGTCGACGCGCTGGTAGCCCATCGCCGTCAGCACCTGATTGATGAGATCGGTGCCGGCGTAATAGAGCAGCAGGATCAGCACCAGTTCCGGCACGGCGCGCACCACCGTCGTATAGACCGCGAGCAGATCGCGCGTCACCGGGCCGCCATAAAGCTTGCCGAAGGCCCCGGCGGTGCCGATCATGAGGCCGAGGCAAGTGGCGCCTACGGCGATCTCGACCGAATGCAGCAGGCCGACCAGCAGCGTGCCGCCCCAGCCGGGTGCCACAGGTGACAGAAGTTCCATGATGCCGGCCGCGGAGGCCGGAAGAAAGGCGTCGATCAGCTTCGCCCCCGGATTGCTGGCAAGCCGCCGACAGCCAGGTCAGCGGCAGGTATGCGTTGCAAGATCGGGCACGGCGCGGACGCCATGCCCTCACTCATTTGCAAGAGGGCTCAGTTCGACTGCGTGGCGCCGCCATAGATGTCGAAGTCGAAGTACTTCTTCGAGATCTCGTCATATTTGCCGTTGGCGCGGATCGCCTTGATGCCGGCGTTGAACTTTTCCTTGAGCGCGGTGTCTTCCTTGCGAATGCCGGCGCCGACGCCCGGTCCAAGCACTTCGTCGTCCGGGGCCACCATGCCCTTGAGGTCGCAACAGGCCTTGCCCTGGTCCGACTTCAGGAATTCGCCGAGCGCGATCGAGTCGGCCTGCACAGCGTCGATACGGCCGGCGGCCAGGTCCTGGTTGGCTTCATCCTGGGTCTGGTATTCCTTGATCTCCTGCGCGCCGGTGAAATGCTTCTTGGCGTAGACGGCATGCACGGTCGAGACCTGGACGCCGATCACCTTGCCCTTGAGATCGTCCGGCGTGGCGCCGAACTTCTGGTCCTTCGGTCCGATGATCGCCGTCGGGGTGTTGTAGTACTTGTCCGAAAAGTCGATCGTCTTCTTGCGCTCGTTGGTGATCGACATCGAAGAGACGATGGCATCGATCTTCTTGGTGGTCAGCGCCGGAATGATGCCGTCCCAGGCAACCGGCGTGATCACGCAGTCGAGCTTCTCTTCGGCGCAGACGGCGTCGACGAAGTCGATCTCCCAGCCCACCCATTTGCCGCTGGCATCGGGCGAGGTGAAGGGCGGATAAGGCTCGGCGGCGACGCCGATCTTGACCTGCTCGGCCTTGGCCACGCCACCCATCGCTGCCACGCCGAGAAGCAGCGCGGCCGCGAATGTCTTGAGAACAGTCTTCATATCAGGACTCCCAGTTTGTTGTTGTTCCCGGTCTTCGCCCCGCTTGATGCCGGCTCCTAGCCGACATTGCGGAGGAATTGTTTGAGTCTTTCGGATTTGGGTGCGCCGAACAGCTGTTCCGGCGGACCTTCCTCCTCGACCAGCCCGTTGTAGAGGTAGACGACATGCGTCGCGACCTCGCGGGCGAACTTCATTTCATGTGTCACCAGCACCATGGTGCGCCCCTCGCGCGCCAGGTCGCCGATCACTTTCAGCACCTCGCCGACCAATTCCGGATCGAGCGCGGAGGTCGGCTCGTCGAACAGCATGACGCGCGGATTGATCGCCAGTGCCCGGGCGATCGCGGCGCGTTGCTGCTGCCCGCCGGACAGGTAAGCCGGATAGACGTCGCGCTTCTCCGCCAGCCCGACGCGGGCGAGCAGCTTCTCGGCCTGGGCGATCGCCTGGTCGCGCTTGACGCCGAGCACATGCACCGGAACCTCGATGACGTTCTCGATCAACGTCATGTGGCTCCACAGGTTGAAGTTCTGGAACACCATGCCGAGCCGGGAGCGGATGCGCTCGATCTGCCTGCGGTCGGCCGGAACCGTATGGCCGTGGCTGTCGGCCTTGAGCTTGATCTCCTCGCCATTGACCCGGATGATGCCGCTGGTCGGGTTTTCCAGGCAATTGATGCAACGCAGCAGCGTCGACTTGCCCGAACCCGAACCGCCGATGATGGCGACCACCTCGCCGTCGCGCGCCGATAGCGAAACGCCTTTCAGCACATGCAGCTGGCCGAATTTCTTGTGCAGGTTTTCAACATGGATGGCTTCGGCGGCGCCGCTTTGCGCCTCGCCCGATCGGACTGCGGCAGCTTCCACCGCGCTCACCGGGTGACCTCTATGTGGTCGACGGCAGATCGTCGAACGTCTATCCGGCTAATCAACATACGCTGTATTGCCCGCTCCAGACTTCAGCATGGACCCAACAGCGCGAGCCCGTCAATCCCGCTCATTACGGCACTTGCGGCCTTGTTGTGCAAGTGTATAAATAACCTTCCATGAAATTTTCTCCATTTTTTTCAGCTTAAAAGGGCATCGATGAGCGCTTTCGGATCACAGTCCATGGCGGCGCCGCTGCGGCGTGTATTGATGCGGTCGGCGGCCAACGCCATGCGCGACGCCGACAGGGCTGCCTGGCACTACGGCCCGGGGTTCAACCCGGCCAAAGCAGCGTCGCAGCACGCGGTCCTTGCTGAATTGGTGGCGGCTTCCGGCGCCGACATCGAATGGATCGAGGACAAGCCCGACGGACTTTCGGATTCGGTGTTCACGCACGACCCGTCGCTGATGACCGACCGCGGCGCGCTGATCCTGTCCATGGGCAAGCCGTTGCGCGCCGGGGAGCCCTCGCTGCATGAGGAAACCTACAGAAGACTGGGCATTCCGATCCTCGGCCGCGTCGAGGCTCCCGGCCAGGTCGAAGGCGGTGATTGCGTATGGGTGGATGCCCGCACGCTGGCGATCGGGCGCGGTGTGCGCTCCAACCAGGAGGGCATCCAGCAGGTTGCCAACCTGCTGACGCCGCTGGGCGTTTCCGTCTACGGCTTCGATCTGCCGCTGTGGCAGGGCGAAGAGGCATGCCTGCATCTGATGTCGGTGATCAGCCCGCTGGCCGACGACCTTGCGCTGGTCTACTCACCGCTTTTGCCGGCCCCGTTCTATCAGATGCTGAAGGCGCGCGGCATCCGGCTGGTCGAAGGCGACGCCGAGGAGTTCGCCGCTTCCAACGGCCTCAGCCTGAATGTGCTGCCGACCAGTCCGCTCGAGGTCATTGCCGTCGCGGGCTTTCCCAAGACCAAAGCCGCCATGGAAGCCGCCGGCTGCACGGTTGAGATATTCGAGGCGGATGCGCTCTGCATCGCCTGCGAAGGCGGGCCGACATGCCTGACACGGCCGATCCTGCGCCAATGAATGCGCGCCGTAAGTTCCGTCGCGAGGGCGAGGAGCGGCGGCGGCAGGACCTTATCGAAGCGACTCTGGATTGCGTGGCGGAATATGGCCTGCAGGGCGCTACCTTGCGCACCATCGCATTGCGTGCCGGCGTCACCGCCGGCCTGATCCGGCACTATTTCCCCGGCAAGGAAGAATTGCTGCAGGAAGCCTATACGGCGCTGGTCGGCCGCATGACCGAGCAGGCAAAAGCGGCACTGGTCATGGAAGATGCCTCGCCGCGTCAACGTCTTGCGGCTTTCATCACCGCCAACCTCAACGCGCCGATCATCGACGCGCGGGTGTTTTCGCTCTGGGCAACCTTCCTCGGCCGCGCCGGCGCGGATCCGACGCTCGCCCGTGCCCACAGCGAAGGCTACCTTGGCTTTCGCAACGAGGTGGAAGCGGTTGTGGCCGAAGTGCTTGCCGCCGAACAGCGCAAGGCGGACGCGAGTGAGCTGCGCCACCATGCCATCGCGATCAACGCGGTCATCGACGGGCTCTGGATCGAAGGCTGCCTGGCCGGCGAGATGTTCTCGTCCGGCGAATTGGCGGCGATTGGCATCAAGGCTGTAGAGGCCGAGCTCGGCCTCGCGCCGCTAGAGCAATTCCAGGAAAAGTGAGAAGCGGTTTTCCGTCCGGAATTGCGTAAGAAACAAAGAGATAGAGCGGATCACTGTTTCCGTTAGACAGTGATCCGCTCTGAAGGAGATGAAACCAATGACCACCATCGGCGAAGCGCTGATCACCCTGCTCGAGGCGCATGGCGTCGACACGGTATTCGGCATTCCGGGCGTGCATACGGTGGAGCTCTATCGCGGCCTGGCGCGCTCGAAGATCCGCCATGTCACGCCGCGCCACGAGCAGGGCGCCGGCTTCATGGCCGACGGCTATGCGCGCGCCGGCGGCCGGCCGGGCGTCGCCTTCGTCATCACCGGGCCGGGCCTTACCAACACCATCACCGCCATGGGCCAGGCGCGCGCCGATTCGGTGCCGATGCTGGTCATCTCCGGTGTCAACGCCACCGATACGCTGGGCAAGGGGTTGGGCTTCCTGCACGAGTTGCCCGACCAGCGCGGCATGATGGAAAAGGTTGCGTTGGTTTCCGAGCGCGTCATCGAGGCCGGGCAACTGCCGGGCGCGCTTGCCCGCGCCTTCGCGTTGTTTTCGTCGGCGCGTCCGGGGCCGGTCCATATCGAAATCCCCACCGACGTCATGATCAAACCCGCCGACGGCATCGCGGCAGTGCCGGGCAACGCAGCGCCGCCCGCTCCGGACGCGGCGGCGATTGCCGAGGCGGCACGGCTTTGCAAGGCCGCTAGTCGCCCGCTGATCCTGTCAGGCGGCGGCGCCAAGAAGGCCGACGCGGCGTTGCGGCGCCTGGCCGAGACGCTTGGCGCCCCCGTGGTCGAGACCGCCAATGCGCGTGGCCTGCTGCATGGCCACTCACTTTGCGTGCCGGCGAGCCCCAGTCTGAAGGCGGTGCGCGCGCTGATGGCGGACGCCGATCTGGTGATTGCCGCCGGCACCGAGTTCGGCCCCACCGATTATGACGGCTATGGCGACGGCGGCTTCGTGCTGCCGAAGAACCTGATCCGCATCGATATCGGCGCCGACCAGATCGCGCGCCGTCCGCTGACGGTCGGCATCCAGGCGGATTGCGCCGAAGGGATCGAAGCCCTGCTTGCGGCGATCGGGCCCGATCATGCTGCGGCGAAAGACGGCGAAGGCCGCGCGGCCGCTGCGCGCGCTGCCGCGCGGGCGGAACTGAAGCCCGACTATCTGGCGCAGGTGCGCGCCGTGGAGATGATCCGCGACGCGCTGCCGGGCGCCATCATCGTCGGCGATTCGACCCAGCCGATTTACGCCGCCAACCTCTATTACGACCACGACCGTCCCGGCGGCTGGTTCAATGCCGCGACCGGCTTCGGCGCGCTCGGCTACGGTCCGCCGGCGGCGATCGGCGCAGCACTTGCAGTGCCGGAGGCGCCGGTGGTGTGCCTAACCGGCGATGGCGGCTTCCAATTCACCTTGCCGGAAATCGGCGCCGCGCTCGATGCCGAAGCGCCGGTGATCTTCGTCGTCTGGAACAATCGCGGCTATCGCGAGATCGAGACCTCGATGCTCGATGTCGGCGTCGAGCCGGTCGGCGTGTCGCCGGCGCCGCCGGATTTCTGCAAGCTCGCCGAGGCCTATGGCATCGAGGCTGAGCGGCTGGCCGGGGTCGGCGGTCTGACCGCGGCGCTCAAGCGCGCACGGGCGGCCGGCAAGCCGCGCGTCATCGAAATCACCGTCGACTGAAAGACATGCTGTGACTGTTGGTTGGCGCGAGGCCGGCACCGGTAATTGACGTCGCCTGCCAGGGCCCCGACGCATGCAAAGACGCTGCGCCTGCCATGTCGATATTTCAATTGAGTGACAAGGTGAAAGGCGCGACGTTCCAACCTGCGGCGGCATAACCAAAAGAAATAATCATAAAAAGTGACAGGAGCGGTCGAAGTATGACGGAAACGCTGAATGGCAGGCATATCGTGGTGACGGGCGGCACTGGTGCGCTCGGCGGCGCGGTTGTCGGCAGATTGCTTGAACAGGGCGCGATCTGCCACGTGCCAAACGCCCACGCGGCGGCCCCGCCGCATTTTCCTTATGCAGCCCACGCCAGCGTGCATCTGGCGCATAATGTCGACCTGTCGGATTCGGCCAAGGTCGAAGCCTTCTACCATCAGGTGCCCGGGCTCTGGGCCTCGATCCACCTTGCCGGCGGCTTCACCATGGCGCCGGTCGAAAAGATCGAGTCGGCTTCCTTCGCCGAAATGATGGACACCAACGCCCGCACGGCCTTCCTGTGCAGCCGCGCCGCCGTGCGCTCGATGCTGGAATCCGGCACCGCCGGCCGCATCGTCAACGTCACCGCGCGCGCCGGCCTCGATCCCAGGCGCGGCTCCGGCATGGTCGCCTATGCCGCAAGCAAGGCGGCGGTCGCGGCAATGACGGTGGCCATGGCCGAGGAGCTGAAAGGCAAGGGCATCCTGGTCAACGCCGTCGCGCCCTCGACACTCGACACGCCCGCCAACCGTGCCGACATGCCGGACGCCGATTTCACCAAATGGGTGAGCCTCGAAGCCGCCGCCGAGGCGATCACCTATCTGGCTTCGCCCGCCAACCAGGCGATGAGCGGCACGCTGGCGCCGCTCTACGGACGGGCCTGACGCAGAAAGCCAACACACAAAGAAAACCCCGCCGGATCGCTCCGGCGGGGTTTTTTCTTTTTCAGTAGGCGAAAGGGCTTACGCAATTCCGGACGGAAAACGCTACGCAGTTTTCCTGGAATGCTCTAGTTGCCCTGCTTCTTCAGCGCCGCGCCCAGGATATCGCCCAGCGAGGCGCCGGAGTCGGTCGAGCCGTACTGGGCGACCGCTTCCTTTTCCTCGGCGATTTCCAGCGCCTTGATTGAGACCTGCAGCTTGCGGGTCTTCTTGTCGAAGGCGATGATGCGGGCATCGACCTTCTGGCCGACGGTGAAGCGCTCGGGGCGCTGCTCGTCGCGGTCGCGCGAAAGGTCCGAACGCTTGATGAAGGTCTCGATGCCGCTGTCGACCAGCCGCACGTCCAGGCCGCCATCCTTCACGCCGGTGACCTCGCAGGTGACGACGGCGTTCTTGCGCAGCTCGCCGCTGGTGGCCGCTTCGCCGACCGTGTCACGGGCCAGCTGCTTGATGCCGAGCGAGATGCGCTCCTTGTCGATGTCGACGTCGAGCACCTGCGCCTTGACCATGTCGCCGCGATTGTACTCTTCGATGACCTGCTCGCCCGGACGGGTCCAGTCGAGGTCGGAGAGGTGAACCATGCCGTCCACGTCGCCTTCCAGGCCGATGAACAGGCCGAACTCGGTCTTGTTCTTGACCTCGCCCTCGACCTGGCTGCCGACCGGATGGCTCGAGGCGAAAGCCTGCCACGGATTCTCCAGCGTCTGCTTGAGGCCGAGCGAGATGCGGCGCTTGGCCGGATCGACCTCGAGCACCACCACGTCGACTTCCTGAGTCGTCGACAGGATCTTGCCGGGGTGCACGTTCTTCTTCGTCCACGACATTTCAGAGACGTGGATGAGGCCCTCGATGCCCGGCTCCAGCTCGACGAACGCGCCGTAGTCGGTGATGTTGGTGACGGTGCCCTTGATCTTCTTGCCGATCGGGAACTTGGTGCCGATATCCGACCACGGATCGCTCTCGAGCTGCTTCATGCCGAGCGAGATGCGGTGGGTTTCCTGGTTGATGCGGATGATCTGCACCTTGACCGTCTGGCCGATGTTGAGGATCTCGGTCGGATGGTTGACGCGGCGCCATGCCATGTCGGTGACGTGCAGCAGGCCGTCGATGCCGCCGAGATCGACGAACGCACCGTAATCGGTGATGTTCTTGACCACGCCTTCGACAACCTGGCCTTCCTCGAGGTTCTGCACGATTTCCGAACGCTGTTCGGCGCGGCTCTCCTCGAGCACGGTGCGGCGCGACACCACGATGTTGCCGCGGCGGCGATCCATCTTGAGGATCTCGAAGGGCTGCGGGTTGTGCATCAGCGGGGTGACGTCGCGGATCGGACGGATATCGACCTGGCTGCGCGGCAGGAACGCCACGGCGCCGTCGAGATCGACGGTGAAGCCGCCCTTGACCTGGTTGAAGATGACGCCCTCGACGCGCTCACCCTTGGTGAACTTCTCTTCGAGACGGACCCAGCTCTCTTCGCGGCGAGCCTTCTCGCGCGACAGCATGGCTTCGCCAAGCGCGTTCTCGATGCGCTCGACATAGACTTCGACGGTGTCGCCGACCTTGAGAACGGATTCCTTGCCCTTGGCGCCGAATTCCTTCAGCGGCACGCGGCCTTCGACCTTGAGGCCGACATCGATGATGGCCATGTCCTTTTCGATCGCGGTGATCGTGCCCCGGACAACCTGGCCCTCGCCGGAATGGCCGGCGGTGAACGATTCTTCGAGCATGCTCGCGAAATCGTCGCGAGACGGATTAGCTACTGACATTGTTTCTCCTGGAATGCCCCGCATCTCAAGCGGGGCGGGCGCCGTGGGTTAGCGTTGCGTTGAGCCTGCCGGCGTTCCGGGCTGAAAGCCCTGGCCGCTGTTCAGGCGGCAAGTCCGGCGCATAAAGAATGCTGGCAGGCTGGTTCGTGCCCGATATGGGTATTTTTCCCGCGTTCGGCAATTGCAAGCGCGGGAGAAAACCCGGATCAGGCCTTGTCTCTTTTGGCCAGAACGTCGTCAACGATCGCCATCGCCGCCAGAAACGCGGTCTCTATAGCCATTTCGCTGGTATCAAGCAAGTGCGCGTCCGCGGCCGGCTTGAGCGGAGAGGAGGCTCTGCCCATGTCGCGCTCGTCGCGCCGCTCGATATCGGCGAGGATCGTAGCGAAATCGGCGCTGCCGCCCATGCTCTCGATCTCCGCCAGCCGCCGCTTGGCCCGCACCGCGGCACTTGCCGTGACATAGAGCTTGATATCGGCGTCGGGGCACACGACGGTGCCGATGTCGCGGCCGTCGAGCACCGCGCCCGGCGGCGCCTTGGCGAAGGCCCGCTGCTTTTCGACCAGGATGCGCCGGACAGTGGGGATGACGGCGACCTTCGAGGCCGCCTCGCCCACCGCATGCGCCGACAGCACGGTGCGGTCGAGGTCCGACAGGTTGACCTGCCGCGCCGCCGTTTCCGCCGCCGAGACATTGTCGAGCGGCAGGCCGAGTTCCAGCAGCTTATGCGCCACCGCGCGATAGGTCAGGCCGGTGTCGAGCAGATTCAGCCGGTAGTGGTCGGCCAGGCGCCGGGCGAGGGTGCCTTTGCCGGCGCCGGCGGGGCCGTCGATGGCGATGGTGAAAGTCGAGGTCATTGGCTGCTCGCCATGAATAGAGGGCGCAAGGAACAAGACGAGCGCCGCGATCTTTCGCGCCCCTCTCTGTCCTGCCGGACATCTCCCCCACGAGGGGGGAGATTGGCAGTTTTGGCGCCTCGCTCAATTCCGCAACGTGGGCGATTGGCGAAAGCCGCAATGAGGGTTGATCTCCCCCCTCGTGGGGGAGATGTCCGGCAGGACAGAGAGGGGCGCTGTCCCGCCAACATTTCAGTTTGGCTGCGGCCCATCAGCATTCACTCGATCTGCGCGCCCAGGCCCATCATCAGCCCCATGAACTCCGGAAAGCTCGTCGCGATCATGTTCGCGTCGTCGATGGTCACCGGCTTTTCCGTCGCCAGCCCCATGACGAGGAAGCTCATGGCGATGCGGTGGTCGAGATGGGTCTGCACGGTCGTATCCAGGCCGTTGGGATGGCCACCCAGCCCCTTGCCGCCCGGCTTGCCGCGCACGGCGAGCGAGGCCTCGCCCTCGGTGCAGTCGACACCGTTGAGCTTCAGACCGGTGGCCACCGCCGCCAGGCGGTCGGATTCCTTGACGCGCAATTCCTCCAGGCCCTGCATCAACGTTTCGCCGTCGGCGAAGCTGGCGGCAACGGCCAGCACTGGATATTCGTCGATCATCGACGGCGCCCGCTCGGGAGGCACGACGACACCCTTGAGCTCGGAGGAGCGCACCCGCAGATCCGCCACATCCTCGCCGCCGGCATTGCGCGGATTGAGGATGTCGATGCGCCCGCCCATTTCCTGCAGCGTCAGAAGCAGCCCCGTGCGGGTCGGGTTCATCAGCACGTTCTCGATGACGATGTCCGAGCCCGGCACGATGAGCGCTGCCACCAGCGGGAAGCCGGCCGAGGACGGGTCGCCGGGCACGGCGATCGTCTGTCCGGTAAGTTTGCCCTGGCCTTCTATGAAGATGTGGCGCACGCCGCGCTCATCGGTCTCGACGGTCAGGTTGGCGCCAAAGCCCTTCAGCATCTTTTCGGTATGGTCGCGCGTCATCACCGGTTCGATCACCGTGGTGATGCCCGGCGTGTTGAGGCCGGCAAGCAGCACCGCCGACTTCACCTGGGCGGACGCCATCGGTACGCGATAGGTGATGGGGGCGGCATGCTTCGGGCCGCGCAGCGTGATCGGCATCCGGTCGCCGGGTGCCGCCTTCAGCACCTGCACGCCCATCTGGCGCAGCGGGTCGAGCACGCGGCCCATCGGCCGGCCTGAAAGCGAGGCGTCGCCGATGAAGGTCGTTTCCATGTCATAAGTGCCGACGAGGCCCATGGTGAGACGCGAGCCGGTGCCGGCATTGCCGAAATCGAGCGGACCCTCCGGCTGCAAGAGCGCGCCGTTGCCGGTGCCGCGGATCACCCATTCGGCGCCCGTCTTTTCGATATGCGCGCCCATCGCTTTCATGGCCGCACCCGTGCGCATCACATCCTCGCCTTCGAGCAGGCCGGTGATGCGGGTTTCGCCGGAGGCCAGGCCGCCGAACATGAAGGAGCGGTGCGAGATCGATTTGTCGCCCGGCACGCGCGCGGTGCCGGCAAGGGCAGGGGATTTGCGGGCCGTGGCCGGCTTGGCGGCGGCGGAGTGAGACATCCTTGTCTTCCAAATGAAACGCCGGCTGGCCGGCTCTGTTCTTGATGTTGCGGCGGTCTCGTATCACGGCGCGCTGCAATGGTCATCCCCTTGGCGCGGCCCTTCGAACGCAGGCTTTTGCGATGCCGGCTTTTGGCTTTGACAGCGCTCAAAACTGCGGTTAAGGGGACCACTCTTTTATCGACGAGGCCTGCTGTGGCAAAAACCGAACTTGGCACCAAGCGTATCGACCCCGAAACGGGTCGGAAATTCTACGATCTCAACAAGGACCCGATCGTCTCTCCCTATACGGGCAAGAGCTATCCGCGCTCCTATTTCGACGAAGGCAAGATTTCCGCCGTCGAAGAGGAAGAGGAGGTCGCCGACAAGGAAGTGGACAGCGACGAGGAAGAAAGCGCTGAAGTCGTTTCGCTCGAGGAAGCCGATGACGAGGCCAAGGGCGGCGGCGACGAACTTCCCGATCTCGGCGACGATGAGGATGAAGATGTCGATCTCGGCGACGACGAGGACGACACCTTCCTTGCCGACGAAGAAGAAGAGGATGACGACGTCTCCGACATGATCGGCGTCGGCGACGACGAGGACGAGGTCTGATTTGATCGTTTGCCGGCCATTTCGGCCTGTGACGAAAAAGCGGCTTTTCGAGGCTTGATCTTGACCGAAGGCGGCGCTAGAAGCCGCCAGCACTAAATGACGGCGCGGTTCCCGACCGCTCCGGATCTCTTCGCCGGAAACGGCGCCGGCTGACTGCCGGGAGTGGGGCCATAGCTCAGTTGGGAGAGCGCTTGAATGGCATTCAAGAGGTCGTCGGTTCGATCCCGATTGGCTCCACCAAGCAGTCCTTCTCTAGCCACAAGTTTCCTGGCAGCGGAAATAGTTGCGGCTTTCCAGGGCTTAACCCGCCGTTTCGAAAAAGCTCGACGAGAGACCTGGAGCGGCTCACCGTTTCACGGGAACGTCGAACCGCTCTATCTCTCGTTGCATGACGCAATTCCGGACGGAAAAACCGCTTCGCACTTTTCCTGGAATTGGATCCAAGGCATAGTGTTGCCGGTATGAAGCCCGACGCCAGCGGCCGCGTATACGGGTTTGTTCCTCCAGGAATTGCGGCTAACCGTGCTCCGCGCGCGTTCTGGCGGCTTTGCGCGCTGCCTCTGCTCGCCCGGCCGGACCTTTGGTCTTCGCGGCTTTCCTGGCTGCGGCCGACCGTTCTTCGGCTGTCCGGCGGGATGCAACACTCTTGGTCTGCCGCGACAGGGCCTTGTGGGAGGCGCTGCTTTTCGGCTCGTCCTCGAGCACCTTGGACACCGCTTTCGAGACCTTGGGGCGATGCTTCGGCTTTCGTTCACCCTGGCCCAACTCGTAGGCATATTCGGCGCTCTTGCGCGTGCTTTCCTTCACGCCGCCTTTTTTGGGAGGCGGCAGGTCGACGCCCGCGCGCCGCGCCTCCGAGAGGCCGATGGCGATCGCTTGCTTGGTGGAGCGAGCGCCATGTTCGCCGCGGCGGACTTTGTCGATTTCCTGGTGAACGAATTCACCGGCCTGCGTGCTTGCCGACTTGCCTTCGCGCTTGTCTTTGCGCGCCTTTTCGATGATTTTCTTGTCTGGCATTGTCTTTCTCCTCAATCAAAACGCGGATGCGTGATCGAGTTCGGCGACCGCACCGGCAAGTCGCGACCGGCGGCTTGAGATCGCGCATCAGTGGCTTTCGCACCTCCGTTTCGGCCATACGGATCGGGAATGATCTGCCCGTTTTCTAAGGTCGAACTCCGTGCTCTTGTCGCGATCTTGAAGGATGTTCATGAACTCGCTCTGCTCGCTGCCGTTTCTTTTGGAACGCAGGGCGCCGACGGGAGTTCCAGCTTCATCGCCCCGGGAAGGAGCCTCGATGTTCGCACCATGAAGGTTCCGTAGCCGGCGCAGGAGCAATCGAGGATGGAGCCGCCTCGCAGATGCGGAACTGCATCATGTTCGCGGTCGCTGCTCACGTTTTCGATATATTGAGCCGAGAAGGTACCTAGCCAACAGGTAACAACGTCATGCGCGCTCTGGTCCGGATTGCTGCGATTGTCGTGATACTGCTGGCGCTGCTGTATCTGGATTTGTGGTATTCAGCCAGCGAGTCGGGCTTTCTGCTAATCCCTGGCGGTCCACCGGCCCAATAGCAAAGTATCCTTCTTGCAAGGCAGCGGATCTCGCCGGCCGGTACAAATCCGGCAGGTGGTGCAAGCGCGTGATTTGGCGCTGTCGCCCGATGCCCGGAACGCGCCCGAGGAAATCCCTATGACGGCGACTGCAACTAGGCTAAGGGCTTCCTGTCAGGGGGATCCTCATGAGAATTCCGGCTTTGGGTGGGAATCTGGCGCGGAGACGGCTTCGATCCGGATTGCGTGGTCGACCAAACGGTCTCTTGCCGATGCTTGGCTTCACGGCATTTGCGCTCACCGCCTGCCAATCGACTCCTGAGACATCGCCTGTTGCCAATCCCCAACCAGCTCCGGCCGCCACTGCCGCTTCCGCTCCTGCTCCGTCGAATTCGGCGGTGCTGGATAAGGCGGCTGCGATCGTCCCACCCGCCAAAGGCGTTCCGGCCAGATACGCCGCATTCTCCGGCATATGGGCAGGGCAACTCAATGGCATGTATGACGGCAAGCTGGCGGTTCTGACCGTGTCTTCAGGCGGGCAGGTGACGGTCAGCTATGCATGGGGCGATCTGGCCGACAACAAGCCAGGGGTCGCCGACGGCTCCGGCCGGATTGTCGGCAACACATTGAAGCTCGGTCGCCTGCCGAACGGCGCGGACATCACCGCCACGATGCTGTCGCCAGAAACGCTCAACGTTGCCTACGCTCTGGCGGGGCAGACCTATACCGGTTCGTTCGCCCGGGTCAGTCAATGAGCAAAGCCAGCCGCTAGAGCGTTTCACCGTTTCACAGAAACGGCGAACCGCTCTATCTCTTTGTTTTGTCCGCAATTCCGGACGGAAAGCCGTGTGACACTTTTCCTGGAATTGCTCTGAGGTTAAAGCGGGGTCCCGCGTGATCCGTACGCATATCGGCGTTCCGATCTCGATGGCGTGGCCAGTTGTCGATCAACCGGACGCTGGCTTCGTCACGCGTGAAGATATCGAGATGCGGTCGGCGTTCTGGTTGGCTGAAAACAGGTGCCGGCTGGAAGGGACTGAGCGCGAGGTTGCGCGCCGCCGCCTCGCGGTTGAGTCTGCCGACAAAGCCAAGACAGCGCTTTGCAACGATCTTCGTCCTATCGCCGGCGCTGCTGCGCTCGTGCCGGCGGTCAAAAATTTCGCCGATCGTCGCTTGCAAGGCAATCCCATATGTGAAAATATTATTTACAAAAGAAAATTGACGGGAGCAAAAGCGATATGCGTTTCGCTATACGGCATCGTGCCCGTAACCGCCTTGAAGGCCGCGCCGGAACCTCCCGGAGCGCGGCATGAGCGTGTTCGCACCGACTGTCGGCGTCGCTTCGACGCATCCGGCCGACATGCCGCAAGCGCATGCCGAAATTCCTGTCTGGAATTCGGAAAACTGGTTCTACGAGGATTGGCAGGTCGGCCACAAAATCCGTTCGCTCCGCCGCACCATCGCCGAGGGCGAAAGCCATATGTTCAATGCGCTGGTGCTGGATATCCACCCCTACGTGCAGGACCAGATGTTCGCCGAGAAGGAAGGCATCTTTGGCCGGCGGCTGGTGGCCGGCGCCTTCGTCTTTTCGGCCGGGCTCGGCCTCGTCGCCACCAACTGCCTCAACGCCTTTTCCTACGGCTACGACAAGCTGCGCTTCATCAAGCCCGTTTTCATCGGCGACACCATCTATTCGATCCGCACCAACCTCGACAAAAAGCCGCGCTACCAGGACATGGGCCTGATCCGCGCCAGCTATGAAGTCTTCAAGGGTGAAGGAGAGCTGGTGCTCTACTGCGAGCATCTGCAGACGGTGAAATACAAGAACCCGGCCGACTTCGTCGGCAAGACAGAGAAGTGAACCGTGGCCGCTGACGCCGAACTTCCGCTGGCCGGCCTCGTCGTCATCGACATGAGCCAGTTCCTGTCGGGCCCTTACTGTTCGCTCCGCCTGCTCGACCTTGGCGCGCGCGTCATCAAGGTCGAGCGGCCCGACGGCGGCGACCTGTCGCGCCGGCTTTATCTCAGCGATACCGAGATCGGCGGCGATTCGACCATTTTCCACGCCATCAACCGCGGCAAGGAGAGCCTGGCCGTCGACCTCAAGAACGACGCCGATCTTGCCATGCTGCGCGGGCTGATTGCCAAAGCCGACGTGCTGATCCAGAACTTCAGGCCGGGCGTCATCGAACGGCTCGGCCTCGACTATGAACATGTCAGGACGATCAATCCCCGGCTCGTCTATGCCTCGATCAGCGGCTATGGCGAGGAAGGCCCCTGGGTGAGGCGGCCGGGACAGGATCTGCTCGCCCAGGCTCGTTCCGGCGTGATGTGGCTGAACGGCGACGAGGAGCAGGGGCCGATGCCGTTCGGCCTGGCGATCGCCGACATGCTGGCGGGCGCCGCCTGCGCGCAAGGCATCCTCGCCAAGCTGGTGCGGCGCGGCATCACCGGCCAGGGCGGCCATATCGAAACCAGCCTCCTAGAGGCGCTGATCGATTTCCAGTTCGAGGTGCTGACCACGCATCTCAACGATGGCCGCCGCCTGCCGAAGCGCTCGTCGTTCCGCAGCGCCCACGCCTATCTCTCGGCGCCTTACGGCGTCTATCCGGCGAAGGACGGCTACCTGGCGATCGCCATGACGCCGATCCCGAAAATTGCCGATTTGCTCGAATTGCCTGAGCTTGATCCGTTCCGCGACAAGCCGGCGACTTGGTTCTCCGCCCGCGACGAGATCAAGGCGATCATCGCCAGACGCATCGGAGAAAAGACCATCGGCGAATGGCTGGCGATCCTCGAGCCCGCCGATGTCTGGTGTGCCAAGGTGCTGACCTGGCCGGAAATGATGGAAAGCGATGGCTTCAAGACGCTCGACATGCTGCAGACCGTGACGCGCGAGGACGATGTCTCGATCCTCACCACGCGCTCGCCGCTGCGCGTCGACGGCGCTCGCGCCAAGGTGGACCGGGCCGCACCGCGCATCGGCGAGCACAGCGAAAAAATCCGCGCGGAGTTCGGCCTGTGATCCGGCTGAAAGGCATGACCTGGAGCCATCCGCGCGGTTACGACCCGATGGTGGCGTGCTCGGCACTTTGGAAAGGAAAGACCGGCGTTTCGGTCGAGTGGGAAAAACGCTCGCTGCAGGATTTCGAATCCTTCCCTGTCGAAGAACTGGCCCGCGCCTATGACCTGATCGTCATCGACCATCCGCACGTCGGCCAGATCACCGCCGAAAAGTGTCTTGCGCCGCTCGATGTGCCTGGACGCGAGGCGGAACGCGAAGCGCTTGCGAGGGCAAGCGTCGGCCAGTCCTATCCGAGCTACACCTGGCAGGGCCGGCAATGGGCGTTCCCGATCGATGCCGCGACCCAGGTTCAGGCCTGGCGGCCGGATTTGATTGAAGCCGCGCCGACAATCTGGACCGAAGTGCTGGCACTTGCCGAGCAGGGCCGCGTGCTCTTGCCGCTCAGGCCGCCACACTCGCTGATGTGCTTCTACACCGTTGCCGCCGATCTCGGCCGGCCATGCACGGTCGACGGTTCGGCCGACCTTGTCGATGGCGAGACCGGCGAAACCGCCTTCGAAATGCTGCGCGAGATCGCGGCGCTTGTCGACCCAGCATGCCTGGCGATGGATCCGATCGCGGTGTTCGAAAAGATGGCAGAGGCCGGCTCGCGCATTGCCTGCGCGCCGCTGATCTACGGCTATGTTCCCTATGCTGTCGAAGATTTCCGGCCGCGTCGTCTTGGCTTTGCCGACATGCCGGTCGTCGGCTACAACGACCCGGTCGGCTCTGCGCTTGGCGGAACCGGCATTGCCGTCTCCGCCTTTTCCGCTGCTCGCGAAGCGGCAATCGACTTCGCCTATTGGATCGCCAGCGGCGACGTGCAGCGCGGGCCCTACGCGGCCGCCGGCGGCCAGCCCGGCCATGCCGCGGCCTGGGAAGATGATGATGTCAACGCCGCGACCGGCAACTTCTATCGCGCCACGCGCGCGACGCTCGAAGGCGCCTGGGTCCGCCCGCGCCATGACGGCTACATGGCGTTCCAGCAGCAGGCTTCCGACCGCATCAATGAAGGCCTTGCCGGCAGGCAGGACGCCCGCCGCGTCGTCGCCGACATCAACCGCCTGTTCCAGGAGAGTTTGGCGCCGACCGCCGCCGGCTAGTTATGGTGCACCAAGCGAGGAAAAATGACCGGCCTGATACGCGGCCTGCTCGCCGCAACGGCCATGGCCGGGTCCGTTCGTCGCTCATGCCGCCGAAGTGAAAATCCGCGGCGCGTGTCGGTCACCAGGAGCTGAAGCGGCACTTTTCGGGATCACGCCCTACAGCCGCCAGAGCCGGCGTGCATTGTCCGAGAGCAGGCGCGCTCGCTCCGATTCGCTTGCGCCCGCGAGCAAAGCGTGCGTGGCAGCGATCCAGGTCGTCAGCCCACCGCCCAGCGTGCAGACCGGCCAATCGCTGCCCCAGATCACCCGGTCCCAGCCGAAGCACCGGATCGTGTGTTCGACATAGGGCCTGAGCGCATCGACCGTCCAGGTTGCCGGGTCGGCATAGGCGACGACGCCGGAAATCTTGGCCGTGACGTTTGGTCGCTTGGCGATGGCTTCCATATGTTCACGCCACGGATGCTCGGCATTGCCCTTGATGTCGGGCACGCCGCAATGATCGAGGACGAACTGGACGTCGGGCGCGAGGTCGGCGAGCGCCATCGCCTTCGGGATCTGATGCGGCAGTACCACCAGGTCGAAGGTCAGGCCGGTGCCTGCCAGCCGCTTGAGGTTCTGGCGAAACAGCGCGCCTTCCGAAAGATCGTCGGGCACGACATGCAGCACGCGGCGGAAACCCCTGACGAACGGGTCGGCCTTGACCGTCTCCAGATAGGCTTCGAAACCGGCCTCTTCGGGACGGCAGGATGCGATTGCGCCTCGAAGCAGACTACCCGCCCGGCCGGCGAGAGACTTCACATAAGCGGTCTCGGTGGCGATGTCGGCGGGGTCCACATCGACCTCCATATGCAGGACGCCATCGATGCCTGAGCGCCGCGCATCGGCGGCATATTCGTCATAGGAGAAATCGCGGTTGAGCGCCGGCACACCGGCAAGCCATGGATAGCGAAGCGCGCTCTGGTCGATGAGGTGCAGATGCGTGTCGATGATCATGGCGGCGTCTCCTCCGTGGCCCGGAGAATGATCCCGAAAAGTTGCAGACTTCTCGGATAAGATCATGCTCCAAAAACAAAAGCCTTGGAGCGGGATGGCCGGCTGCTTTTGAATTCATCCCGCTCTAAGGCACTATCCCGCCGAAAAATCCATTATTCAAATAAGAAATTACGACGATTGCGCCACATCGGACCCCGCAAGCTGGGAGAGCCTTGCCGCTGCGTCCTGCAAGTGCCGAATCGTCAGCGTGATGTCCGGCGCCGTGGGCGCATTGACGAGAGTGATGTAGGGAATGGTCAGCGCCGCGATGGCTCTGCCGTCCGGTCCGAGCACCGGCGTCGAAAGATTGTAGACGCCGGCGGTCTGCAACGATGCCATCATCTCGTAGCCGCGGTCGCGGACCTGGTCGAGGCGGGCGAAGAACTCCGGTGTCAGGTTGAGCTGCTCGGTGCTCTGCAGATGCTCGGCGATCATCATCTTGCGCTCTTCAGGCGAGCGGAAGGCAAGCAGCACATGGCCGGAGCCGGTATCGAACAGGCTGATATGCGAGCCGACGCGGATCGAGATGCCCCAATAGCGCGGCGCTTCCTGCTGGGCGATAACCACGGCGGCGCCGCGGTCGAAGACCACCAATTGGTTGGCCTGCCATGACGTCTCGGCAAGCTCGCGCATGATCGGCGTCGCGTACGACACCAGCCGGCGCACAGGCGCGTGCAATTGCGCGAGGCCGAAGAGCTTGAGCGTCAGCGAATAGCGGTCGCCGTCGATCTTGGTGACATAGCCGCGCCGCACCAGGCGGTCGAGCATCCGGTAGAACTCGTTAGGGCTGCGGTCGAGCCGCTTGGCGATCTCGGCCTGCGTCAGCCCGCCGTCAACGCTGGACAAGAGCTCGAGGATATCCAGCCCCTTGTCCAGCGCCGGCGCGCGGTAGCGGTCCCCGTCTTCTTCCTCTGCCACCAGCCCCTCCAGTGAATTTCGACCTGCATATATGCATAAACTTCATTCCACTGGAAGCACAATCGGCTTGACCCGGGAATGAAAATGCTATTTGCATATGAATGAAGCCTGATCGGCGCGGCTCCGCATCCTGCGAGCCGTCGCCGCAGGCGCTTGGGAGGAGAACATGACGAGACTGCTTCTGGCCGTTTCCACCGGCCTGGCCGGACTGATGCTGAGTGGCGCGGCTTTTTCGGCCGATCTGCCCGGCAAATTTCCTGGCGTGACGATCGACGTGAAGCTGATCGGCGGCCAGCAATATGAAAAGCTCTACGAGCGCATCCCCGAATGGGAGAAGGCGACCGGCGCCAAGGTCAACATCCTGACCAAGAAGAACGGCTTCGACATCGACAAGGAACTGAAGTCCGACATTGCCTCGGGCAGCACCAACTGGTGCGTCGGTTGGAACCATTCGTCCTTCGCGCCGCAGTATACGGGCCTTTATACCGACCTCGGCAAGTTGCTGCCGAAGGAAGAGATCGACGCTTTCGTGCCGTCGACGATCAAGGCCGCGACCATCGACGGCAAGCTGGAAATGCTGCCGCGCGCGCAGTTCGACGTCTCGGCGCTTTACTACCAGAAGAGCCTCTACGAGAACGCCGACAACAAGACCAGGTTCAAGGCCAAATATGGCTACGACCTTGTGCCGCCGGACACCTGGAAGGAAGTCACCGACCAGGCCGAGTTCTTCGCCAACCCGCCCAATTTCTACGGCACCCAGTTCGCCGGCAAGGAAGAGGCGATCAACGGCCGCTTCTACGAGATGGTGGTCGCCGAGGGCGGCGAATATCTCGACAAGGACGGCAAGCCCGTCTTCAACTCCGAGGCCGGTATCCGCGCGCTCGACTGGTTCGTCAACCTCTACAAGGCCAAGGCCGTGCCGGCCGGCACGACCAACTACCTCTGGGACGATCTCGGCCAGGGCTTTGCCTCCGGCACCGTGGCGATCAACCTCGACTGGCCGGGCTGGGCCGGTTTCTTCAATGATCCGAAATCGTCGAAGGTCGCCGGCAATGTTGGCGTCAAGGTTGCGCCGAAAGGCTCGTCGGGCGCCCGCACCGGCTGGTCAGGATTCCACGGCTTTTCGGTGACCGAGAACTGCGCCAACAAGGAGGCCGCCGCCTCCCTGGTCTGGTGGCTGACCAATGAGGACAGCCAGAAGCTGGAAGCCGCCGCCGGCCCGCTGCCGACCCGCACCGCGGTCTGGGACTGGGACCTTAAGCAGGCCGAAAACGATCCTTACAAAAAGGAGGTTCTCGCCGCCTTCCAGGAGGAGGCCAAGCACGCCTTCGCCGTGCCGCAGACGCCTGAGTGGATCGAAATATCGAACGCCGTCTACCCCGAACTGCAGGCTGCGATTCTCGGCGACAAGACCTCCAAGCAGGCCCTGGACGAAGCGGCCGCCAAGGCGACGCAGATCCTCCAGGACGCCGGCAAGCTCTAGAGACATTGTTGCCAACGCCGCCTTCCCCATCGCGGATGGGGGAGGCGACCGCGTCTTGCAGGCACGGACCTTTCCGTTTTCCGGCCGGGTCTTGACCAGCGATCGGCCCAGAGTTGAATGCAAAACCGCACAGGATCCTGATGAAGGGCTTCAAGCCATCCGCGCCGTTCCTGCTGCTGCTTCCGGCCATCGTCGTGCTGGCGGCGGTCGTGGTGCTGCCGTTGATCCTGTCGCTCTATTCCAGCTTCACGCCGTTCCGCCTGACGCGGCCCGAGACCTTCTTCGTCTTCGTCGGCTTTCGGAACTATCTGTCGATCCTGTCCAATGCCGATTTCTGGTGGGCCTTCGGCCGCACCGTCTTGTTGCTCACCATCGCGCTGAACCTCGAAATGCTGCTTGGCCTCGGCCTGGCGATGCTGGTCGAGAAGGCGACGCGCGGGCAGCGCATCCTGCGCACGCTGATGATGTTCCCGATGATGTTCTCGCCGATCCTCGTCGGCTTCCAGTTCAAGTTCATGTTCAATGACAATATCGGCCTGGTAAACAACGCGCTGCAGTCGCTGGGGCTCACGCAGGACGCCATCCCGTGGCTGATCGAAAGCCATCTTGCCTTCATCGCCATCTCGATCGCCGAGATCTGGTCCTCGACCTCGATCTTCGCCATCCTGATCCTGGCCGGGCTTCTCGCCATGCCGAAGGAGCCGATCGAGGCGGCGCGCGTCGATGGCTGCACGCCCTGGCAGACCTTCCGTTATGTGATCTGGCCGTTCGTCATGCCGTTTGCCTACATCGCCATGACGATCCGCTCGCTCGACGTGGCGCGCGCCTATGACATCGTCAAGATCATGACCGATGGCGGTCCGGCCGGCCGCACCGAGCTGTTGTGGACGCTGGTCGGGCGCACCGCCTACAGCGATGCCCGCATGGGCTTGGCCAATGCCATGGCTTATTTCTCGATCCTGCTCTCGATCGCCTTCACCGTCTATTTCTACAACAAGCTCGCCGCGGCGCGCGCGCAGATCGGCGCGGAATGGTGAAGATGGACGAAAACGCCTCCGCCCGCCTCACACGCCGCGCGCTGAGCGTCGCGCACCGTGTCGGCCTCTTCCTCGCCATGCTCGTCATCTGCCTGCCGGGCATCTGGATTGTGCTGTCGTCGCTGAGGCCGACGGTCGAGATCATGGCCAAGCCGCCGGTATGGATCCCGCAAGAGCTGTCCTTCGATGCCTATGTCGCGATGTTCAGCGGCATCGGCAAAGGCGGCATTCCGGTGCTCGACTATTTCCGCAACTCGCTGATCATCTCGGTCACCTCGACGGTGATCGCGGTGGCCATCGGCATGGCCGGCGGCTACGCCTTCGCGCGCTACCGCTTCCGCGGCAAGTCGGGCATGTTCCTCGGCCTGATGCTGACGCGCACCGTGCCCGGCATCGCGCTCTCGCTGCCGTTGTTCTTCCTCTATGTGCGGCTGGGCATCATCGACACCCATATCGGCATGATCCTCGCCTATGTCGCGCTCAACGTGCCGTTCACGATCTGGCTGATCGACGGCTTCTTTCGCCAAGTGCCGAAGGACCTCGCCGAAGCCGCGCAGATCGACGGCTGCACGCGCTGGCAGGCATTCTGGCAGGTCGAATTCCCGCTGGCGCGGCCCGGCATCGCATCGGCCGCGATCTTTGCCTTCCTCACCTGCTGGAACGAGTTCGCTTTAGCCTCGCAGCTCACCCGTTCCGTCAATTCCAAGACGCTGCCCGTCGGGCTGCTCGACTACACGGCCGAGTTCACCATCGACTGGCGCGGCATGTGCGCGTTGGCCGTGGTGATGATCATCCCGGCGCTGACCCTCACCTACATCGTCCAGAAACACCTCGTCGGCGGCCTCACCTCCGGCGCGGTGAAAGGTTGAAACGCATGGCAACGGTTTCGCTGAAAAAGCTCACCAAACGCTACGGCAACATCGGGATCGTGCACGGCATCGATCTCGAGATCGCCGACCGCGAGTTCATCGCGCTGGTCGGCCCGTCGGGCTGCGGCAAGTCGACGACGTTGCGCATGATAGCGGGCCTTGAGGACATCAGCGGCGGCACGATCGACATCGGCGGCCGAATGGTCAACGACCTGCCGCCGCGCTCGCGCAACATCTCGATGGTGTTCCAATCCTACGCGCTCTATCCGCACATGACGGTGCGCGAGAACCTCGGCTTCTCGCTCAAGATCGCGGGTGCTGCCAAGGACGACATGGACCGGCGCGTCGCTGAGGCCTCCGCCATCCTCGGCCTCGACGAACTGCTGGAGCGCCGGCCCTCGCAGCTTTCCGGCGGCCAGCGCCAGCGCGTCGCCATGGGCCGCGCCATCGTGCGCGATCCCGATGTCTTCCTGTTCGACGAGCCGCTCTCGAACCTTGATGCCAAGCTGCGCACGCAGATGCGCACCGAGATCAAGAAGCTGCATGCCAAGGTGAAGTCGACGGTCATCTATGTCACCCACGACCAGGTCGAGGCGATGACGCTCGCCGACCGCATCGTCATCATGCGCTCAGGCTACATCGAACAGGTCGGCACGCCGGACGAGGTGTTCAGCCGGCCCGCGACCCACTTCGTCGCCGGCTTCATCGGCTCGCCGCCGATGAACCTGCACGAGGCGACGGTGAGCGACGGCAGACTGGTGTTCAGCGGCGGCGACAGCCTGCCGCTGCCCGGCCAGTTCAAGTCGAAGACAGCGGCCGGCGACAAGGTCGTGTTCGGTATCAGACCCGACGACTTCTATCCGACCGGCCACGGCCTGAGCTCCGGCGGCGAAACCGAAGTTCATCGTGCGGAGCTGCCGGTCAGCATTACCGAGCCGCTCGGCAACGAAACCCTGGTCTTCGCCGAGTTCAACGGCACCGACTGGGTATCGCGCATGCTCAATCCAAAGCCGCTGAAAACGGGCGACAGGATCGGCATGAGCTTCGATCTCAGTCGCGCGCATCTGTTCTCCGCCGAAACCGGCAAGACGCTGAGGGGCTGACATGGCGAAAATCGAGAAAATCGAGCTGCGCATGGTCGACCTCGTGCCAAAGGTCAAGCGCACGGACGCGATCCAGAGCTTCGTCAGCCAGGAGACACCGATCGTCACCATCACCGATTCCGATGGCGCGACGGGCACCGGCTACAGCTACACGATCGGCACCGGCGGCTCGTCGGTGATGCGGCTTCTGGCCGATCATCTCGCGCCGCATCTGATCGGCCGCGACGCCGATCAGATCGAGGCGATCTGGCACGATCTCGAATTCGCCACCCACGCCACCACCATCGGCGCCATCACCGCGATTGCGCTGGCCGCTATCGACACGGCACTTTGGGATCTGCGCGCACGGAAGCAGAACCTGCCGCTCTGGAAGCTCGCGGGCGGCGCCAAGGACCGCTGCCCGCTCTACACCACCGAAGGCGGCTGGCTGCATATCGAGACGCAGGCGCTGGTCGACGATGCGTTGGCCGCGAAGGCCAAGGGCTTTACCGGCTCGAAGGTCAAGATCGGCAAGCCGCACGGCTCGGAAGATGTTGCGCGGCTGTCGGCGGTGCGCAAGGCGGTCGGCGACGGCTACGAGATCATGACCGACTGCAACCAGGGCTTTTCCGTCGACGAGGCGATCCGTCGCGCCGAGCGGTTGCGCGAGCTCGATCTCGCCTGGATCGAGGAACCGCTGCCGGCCGACGACATCGACGGCCATGTCCGGCTATCGAATTCGACCGCGACGCCGATTGCGGTCGGCGAGTCGCTTTATTCGATAAGGCACTTTCGCGAGTACATGCAAAAGGGCGGCTGCAACATCGTCCAGGTCGATGTCGGCCGCATTGGCGGCATCACGCCCTGGCTTAAGGTTGCCCATGCGGCAGAGGCCTTCGATATGCCGGTCTGCCCGCATTTCCTGATGGAGCTGCATGTCAGCCTGGCCTGCGCTATCCAGAACGGCAAATATGTCGAGTATATTCCGCAGCTCGACGAGTTGACGGGCAGGAAGATGCGCATCGAGAATGGTCATGCGCTGGCGCCTAGTGAGCCCGGCATCGGTATCGATTGGGACTGGGACGCCGTGAAGGCGAAAAGCATCGCCGAATTCACCACGGCGATCGTGAAATAGGAGGCGGATATGCAGCGCATGGGAATGGTGCTGGGCTTAAAACCCGAGAAGGTCGAGGAATATGTCCGGCTTCATGCCGATGTATGGCCGGACGTTCTCGCCATGATCTCGGCCTGCAACATCAGGAACTACTCGATCTACCTGAAACGGCCGGAGAACCTCTTGTTCTCCCATTTCGAATATCACGGCGCCGACTACGCCGCCGACATGGCCAAGATGGCGGCCGACCCGAAGACGCAGGAATGGTGGGCGGTCTGCATGCCCTGCCAGGAGCCGCTGGAGACCCGCAAGGAAGGCGAATGGTGGGCGACGATGGACGAGGTCTTCCATCATGACTGACGCCTTCGACCCGGCATCGCTGGCGCAGTTCTGGCCGAAGCCGTCGAAGCCGCGCCCGATCGTCACCTTCGGCGCCGGCTCGATCGTCGGCGATGCGCACTTTCCCGCCTACAGAAAGGCCGGCCTCCCGATTTCCGGCCTCTACGATCCGGACCAGGCCAAGGCACAAAAGCTTGCCGACAAATGGGACGTGACGGCGTTCCGTTCGGTCGAAGAGGCCGCAGCGGTGAAGGACGCGATCTTCGACCTCGCGACACCGCCCGGCCGGCACGCCGAGGTGCTGAAGACCCTGCCGGACGGCGCGGTGGCGCTGATCCAGAAGCCGATGGGCAACTATCTCGGCGAGGCGACCGAGATCCTCGAAATCTGCCGTGCCAAGAAACTCAGGGCCGCGGTCAATTTCCAGCTCCGCTTCGCGCCGATGATGCTGGCGCTGAAGGATGCGATCGCCAAGGGCTGGCTGGGTGAGATCGTCGATTTCGACGCGCTTCTGGCGCTCGACACGCCGTGGCAGCTCTGGGAGTTCCTGCTCAAGGCGCCGCGTGTCGAGATTGCCATGCATTCGATCCACTATCTCGACCTGATCCGCCAGCTTCTCGGCAATCCTTTGGGCGTGCATGCGAAGACACTCGGCCATCCCAACCACAAGGTCGCGCAGACCCGCACCAGCGCCATCCTCGATTATGGCGATACGGTGCGCTGCGTGCTCTCGATCAATCACGACCACAAATTCGGCCGCCGCCACCAGGCCTGCGAGTTCCGCATCTGCGGCACCGAGGGTGCTGCCTATGTCAAGCTCGGCCTCAATCTCGACTATCCGCGCGGCGAGCCCGATGTGCTGGAGATCCATCCCAAGGGCGGGTCGGACTGGGTCGGCGTCCCGCTCGCCGGCGAATGGTTCCCCGACGCCTTTGTCGGCCGCATGGCCAATGTCCAGCGCTTCGCTTCCGGCGAAGACGCCGAGCTGGTCAGTTCCGTCGAGGATGCCTGGAACACGATGGCGCTGGTCGAGGCCGCCTATAAGTCGAGCGCTGCGCCGGCGACGCCGCTGGCCGAAAAGCCGTAAGGCAGGACATGGAACAGATCACCTATTTCGAAGATTATGAGATCGGCGCGTCGCGCCTCACCAGCGGCCGCACCATTACCGAGACCGACTTCATCGTCCATGCCGGCCACACCGGCGATTTCTTCCCGCATCACATGGACGCCGAGTTCATGAAGACGACGCCGTTCGGCCAGCGCATCGCGCATGGCACGCTGGTCTTCTCGGTCGGCGTTGGCCTCACCGCGAGCGTGATCAACCCCGTCGCCTTTTCCTACGGCTACGACCGGCTGCGCTTCATCAAGCCGGTCTTCATCGGCGACACCATCCGCACGCGCACCACCATCGCGGCCAAGGAGGATGACCCGAAACGCCCTGCTTCAGGGCGCGTCATCGAACGCGTCGAGGTCATCAACCAGCGCGACGAGGTCGTGCTGGCCGCGGATCACATCTACATCGTCGAGCGACGACTCGGCTGACAGACGGAGACAAACAACATGGCTGATCTGACAGGTAAGGTCGCGGTCGTCACGGCGGCCGCGCAGGGCATAGGACGGGCAAGCGCGCTGGCTTTCGCAAAAGCCGGCGCCATCGTCCACGCCACCGACATCAACGAGGCGGCTCTGGCCGAACTCGCCAAGACATCCGGCGTCAAGACGCGAAAGCTCGACGTGCTGAACGACGAGGCGGTGAGAACCGCCTTCGCCGAGATCGGCCGCGTCGACGTGCTGTTCAACTGCGCCGGCTTCGTCCATGCCGGCTCCATCCTCGAGATGAAGGACGAGGATCTCGACTTCGCCTTCAACCTCAATGTACGCGCCATGATCCGCACCATACGTGCCGTGCTGCCCGGCATGCTGGAACGTGGCGATGGCTCGATCATCAATATGTCGTCGGTGGCTGGCGCCCCGAAGGGCGTACCGAACCGCTTCGCCTATGGCGTGACCAAGGCAGCCGTCATCGGCCTGACCAAGGCGGTTGCCGCCGACTATGTGGGCAGGGGCGTCCGCTGCAACGCCATCTGCCCCGGCACCGTTGAGAGCCCGTCGCTGCAGGGCCGCATGCAGGCGCAGGGCGACTACGAAGCGGCCCGCGCCGCCTTCATCTCCCGCCAGCCGATAGGCAGGATCGGCACGCCGGAGGAGATCGCCGATCTCGCCGTCTATCTGGCCGGCGCTACCTATACGACCGGGCAGGCCTACAACATCGACGGCGGCTGGTCGATCTGAGGCCGTTTCGGCAGCTAAGGTTGAGCGCGGGCGGCAATCCAGTTACGAGGCTGGCCAGTTACGAGGCTGGCCAGTTACGAGGCGGGCCGGTTACGAGGCAAAAATGACCAAGATTACGGACCTCAGAACTTTCGATCTGCGCTTTCCGACGTCGCAAAGCCTCGACGGCTCCGATGCGATGAATCCGGACCCGGATTACTCGGCCGCCTATGTCATCCTCGACACCGATGTCCCGTCGCTGAAGGGCCATGGCCTCACCTTCACCATCGGCCGCGGCAACGAAATCTGCTGCGCGGCGATCGAAGCGCTGCGCCACCTTATCGTCGGGTTGGATCTGGACTGGGTGAAGCAGGATCCCGGCCGCTTCTGGCATCACGTGACCGGCGACAGCCAGTTGCGCTGGATCGGCCCGGACAAGGGCGCCATGCATCTCGCGGTCGGCGCGGTGGTCAACGCTGTGTGGGACCTGTGGGCCAAGGAAGCCGGCAAGCCGGTCTGGCGCCTGGTCGCCGAGATGAGCCCGGAAGAGATCGTGCGCATCGTCGACTTCCGCTACCTCACCGATGCGATCACCCCGGCCGAAGCGCTGGATATCCTGAAGAAGGCCGAGGCTGGCAAGGCCGGGCGCATCGCCATGCTCGAACGTGAAGGCTATGCCTGCTACACCACCTCGGCCGGCTGGCTCGGCTATCCCGACGACAAGCTGCGGCGCCTCTGCCAGGAAGCCGTCGACCAGGGCTTTGACCACATCAAGCTGAAGGTCGGCCGTGACCGCGCCGACGATATCCGCCGGCTCAGGATCGCCCGCGAGGTGATCGGGCCGGATCGTTACCTGATGATCGACGCCAACCAGGTCTGGGAAGTCGACCAGGCGATCGACTGGCTCAAGGACCTGGCCTTCGCCAAGCCGTTCTTCATCGAAGAGCCGACCAGTCCCGACGACGTCGCCGGCCATGCGAAGATCCGCAAGGCGGTGGCGCCGATCAAGGTCGCGACCGGCGAGATGTGCCAGAACCGCATCATGTTCAAGCAGTTCATCGCCGGCGGCGCGATCGATGTCGTGCAGATCGATTCCTGCCGCATGGGCGGCCTCAACGAAGTGGTGGCGGTGCTTTTGATCGCCGCCAAGTTCGACCTGCCGGTCTGGCCGCATGCCGGCGGCGTTGGCCTGTGCGAATATGTCCAGCATCTGTCGATGATCGACTATGCCGCCGTGTCAGGCACGAAGGACGGGCGCGTCATCGAATATGTCGACCACCTGCACGAGCACTTCCTCGAACCCTGCGTCATGCGCGATGCCGCCTACATGCCGCCGGCCGCGCCTGGGTTCTCGATCGAGATGAAGGCCAGGTCGATTGAGGATTACCTGCATCGCTGAACCGCTGAACGACAGCTGCGTCAGATCCTGCGCTGTGCCGCATAGCTGCGAATCGGCTATGCCTCTGTCATGCAGGAAACATCCCTCTACGAACCGGTGAAGCGGTTCCTCGAGAGCATGGATTTCGCCGTCAAGGGCGAGATCGGCGGCTGCGACGTGGTCGGTGTGCGGGACGGCGAGCCGCCGGTGGTGGTGATTTGCGAGTTGAAGCTGCAATTCAATCTCGAGCTCGTCCTGCAAGCCGTCGATCGCGCCGCGGCCTGTGACGAGGTCTGGCTGGCTGCCCCGATGTCGGCGCGCGGCAAGGGCCGCGAGCACGACCGCCGCTTCCGCGCGCTGTGCCGCCGTCTTGGCTTCGGCCTGTTGGGTGTCGGCAAAAAGGGCGAGGTGGAGTTGCTGCTTAGCCCGGCCGCCTTGCCGCCGCGCCGCGATCCGCGGCGGCGCTCGCGCCTGGTCGAGGAACATCACCGCCGCAAGGGCGATCCGTCCATCGGCGGCAGCACGCGCAAGAAGCCGATCATGACCGCCTACCGGCAGGAGGCGCTGGCCTGCGCCGCCGCCATGGCCGATGGCCCGAAGCGGCCGCGCGATCTCAAGGCCGTTTCGCCGCGCGCCGCCGGCATCCTTCTGCACAACTACTATGGCTGGTTCGCCAGGGCCGAGCGCGGCGTCTACGCGCTGACCGAAGCCGGCGTTGCGGCGATTGGACCTTTGCCGGCGGCGCTGTAAGCCATCGCATGGTGGAATATTTGCCGGCTTACCACTCGGCGAACGAGCCGTCCTTGTGGCGCCAGACCGGGTTGCGCCAGCGATGCCCTTCCTTGGCGCGCTCCTTCACATAATCCTCATCGATCTCGACGCCCAGACCGGGTCTGTCCGGGATGGCGACATAGCCATCCTCATAGCGGAACACGTCCTTGTTGGCGGCATAGTCGAGCAGGTCGTTGCCGGCATTGTAGTGGATGCCAAGGCTCTGCTCCTGGATGAAGCAGTTGTAGCTCACGGCGTCGAGCTGCAGGCACGCGGCAAGCGCGATCGGGCCGAGCGGACAGTGCGGCGCGACCGCCACGTCATAGGCCTCAGCCATCGCCGCGATCTTGCGGCATTCGGTGATGCCGCCGGCATGCGACAGATCCGGCTGAATGATGTCGACGATCGCCTCCTCGAACACCGATTTGAAGTCCCAGCGGCTGTAGAGCCGTTCGCCGAGCGCGATCGGGGTCGAGCCGAGCGCCGCGATCTCCTTCAACGCCTCGCGGTTTTCGCTCAGCACCGGCTCCTCGATGAACATCAGCCGGTAGGGCTCAAGTTCCTTGACCAGGATGCGCGCCATCGGCCGGTGCACGCGGCCGTGGAAATCCACCGCGATGCCGATATTGGGGCCGACCGCCTCGCGCACTATGGCGACGCGCTCTATCGCGGCGTCTATTTTGTCGTGGCTGTCGACGATCTGCAGTTCCTCGGTGCCGTTCATCTTGAGCGCCTGGAAGCCGCGCGTCACGACGTCCCTGGCGCCGGCGGCCAATTCCGCCGGCCGGTCGCCGCCGATCCAGGAATAGACCTTGATCGTCTCGCGCAGCTTGCCGCCGAGCAGTTCATGCACCGGCACGCCGAGCGCCTTGCCCTTGATGTCCCAAAGCGCCTGGTCGATGCCGGCAATGGCGCTCATCAGGATCGGCCCGCCGCGGTAGAAGCCGCCGCGATACATCACCGTCCAGTGGTCCTCGATCAGCCGAGGATCCTTGCCGATGAGATAGTCGGCCAATTCCTTGACCGCTGCCTCGACCGTCAACGCCCTGCCTTCGACGACCGGCTCACCCCAACCGCTGACGCCGGCGTCGGTCTCGATCTTGAGGAACAGCCAGCGCGGCGGAACGAGGTAGGTGGTTAAGGACGTGATTTTCATGCGCTCGGTCAGTCTCAGTTGTTTTTCAGTTTCTTGGCGCTGGTCAGGTCGCGCGCCGCAAGGTCGAGGATTTTGCTCGCCGCCGTCCGCGCGGCGGCGGCATCGCGCATGCGCAGCGCCTCCACCACCTCGCGGTGCGCGGCGACCGCTTCCATGCGCCGTTCGAGCGAGATCGTCGCCGAGGCTTCCAGCGAGAATTTCAGGCCGGTGTCGATCAGATTGCCGATCTGCCGGAAGATCGGGTTGTGGCTGGCGGCATAGACGATCTGGTGGAAAACTATGTCGCTGCGCGAGAAGGCGGCGAGATCCTCGCCGGCGTCGGCCATGCCGCGCCACGCCGCCTCGAGATCGGCGATCTCCTGCAAAGTCGCCCGCGTTGCCGCAAGTTCGGCGACCAGCGGCTCGATGGCGCGGCGGGTTTCGAGGATCGCATCGAACAGCTTGTCGTCCAGCGCATGCGGCGCATGCCAGGCGAGCACCTGCGGGTCGATGATGTTCCAGTTGTCCTGGTCGCACACGACGGTCCCGACGCGTGGCCTGGACAGCACCAACCCCTTGGCCGCCAGCACTTTCAGCGCTTCGCGGATGACGGTGCGGCTGACACCGTACTCGATGCCGAGATCGTTCTCGGTCGGCAATGACGATCCGGCCGGATAACGCCCGGAGAAAATGTCGGAGGCAATCGCCTTGGTCACATCCGGCATGACGCGCGGACGGCGCGGCGTCTTGCGCGCTTCCTTGTCCTCGTCAGCCTTCTTCGGTGTTTCGTTCACCTCAGCCCCTCCTCCAAGGCAGCGAACCCTTCGGTTTGCGCGCAATTGGTCCGGCCTTAGCGGATGCGAGTGATTTGCGCCAGCGACTACTGATCACACCATCTATCCCATTTATCATACCAGATCAATTGACGGGTATGATAAAACTGATTACACCTTGCGAGCCCGAGCCCGCACTCGGCCGTTCGCTGGGAGGTAAACATGCGACTTTTGAAAACCGCGCTCGTCGCGGGCGCTCTCGCCGTCTTGTCGGTCACGACCATCGCGTCTGCCTACGCGCAGGACACCAAGATCGGCTTCATCGTCAAACAGCCGGAGGAGCCGTGGTTCCAGGACGAATGGAAATTCGCCGACCAAGCTGCCAAGGAAAAGGGTTTCACCCTGGTCAAGATCGGCGCCGAGGACGGCGAGAAGCTGATGTCGGCGATCGACAATCTCGGCGCGCAGGGCGCCCAGGGTTTCGTCGTCTGCACGCCTGACGTGAAGCTTGGCCCAGGCATCGTCGCTAAGGCGGCCGCCAACAATCTGAAGCTGATGACGGTGGACGATCGCCTCGTCGGCGCCGACGGCAAGCCGTTGGAAGACGTGCCGCATATGGGCATCTCCGCCACCAAGATCGGCGAGGCGGTTGGTCAGGCCATTATCGACGAGATAAAGGCGCGCGGCTGGAAGATGGACGAGGTCGGCGCGATCCGCGTTTCATACGACCAGCTGCCGACCGCGGTCGATCGCGTCGAGGGCGCGATTTCCGTGCTGAAGGCCGCCGGCTTCAAGGCCGGGAATATCTTCGACGCTCCGCAGGCCAAGACCGACACGGAGGCCGCGCTCAACGCCGCGACAGTGGTGCTCAACGCCCATGCCGACATCAAGAAGTGGGTCGCCTTCGGCCTCAACGACGAGGCGGTGCTGGGCGCCGTTCGCGCTTCCGAGAGCGTCGGCATTCCGGCCGACGGGATGATCGGCGTCGGCATCGGCGGCGCGGAATCGGCGATCAACGAGTTCAAGAAGCCGGCCGCGACCGGCTTTGTCGGCACGGTGATCATCTCGCCGAAGCGGCATGGCTATGAGACCGCGCTCAACATGTATGACTGGATCGCCAACAACAAGGAACCGGCTAAGCTGACGCTGACCGCCGGTGCGCTGGCCAAGCGCGACGACTATCAGAAGGTGCGCAAGGATCTCGGCATCGAATAGCCTTCCCTGTAAAAACAGGCGGCGGCCCGCGTCGTCGCCTGTTTGATATGACCCGGCAAGGGTAGCGCAGAAGGATCGAAGTCCGTGTCCTTTCTCGATTTCTCCAACATCACCAAGACCTATCCGGGCGTCTGGGCTCTGTCCGATGTGTCGTTCGGTGTCGAGAAGGGCGCCGTGCACGGATTGATGGGTGAGAACGGCGCCGGCAAATCCACCCTCATCAAGATCCTGTCCGGCGACCAGCATGCCGATGCCGGCGAAATAAGTATCGACGGCAAGGTCCAGGCCTATGCCTCGACCAGGAACGCTTTCGACAACGGCGTCGTCGTCATCCATCAGGAACTGCAGCTGGTGCCCGAGCTGACCGTCGCCGAGAATCTCAGCCTTGGCCGTTTTCCGGCAAACGCCGGCATCATCGCCCGCCGCCGGATGCTCGACGATGTCGGCGCCAAGCTGAGATCGGCCGGCATCGACATCGATATGCGCCGCAAGGTCAAGACGCTCTCGATCGGCGAACGCCAGATGGTCGAGATCGCCAAGGCCGTGATGCTCGATGCCCGCGTCATCGCGCTCGACGAGCCGACCTCGTCGCTATCCTCGCGCGAGAGCGAGATCCTGTTCGCGCTGATCGACCGGCTGCGCGGCGAAGGCAAGGTCATCATCTACGTCTCGCACCGCCTCGACGAGGTGTTCCGGCTCTGCGACAGCCTGACGGTGCTGCGCGACGGCAAGCTCGCCGCGCAGCACGCATCGCTGAAGGATGTGACGCGCGATCAGGTCGTCGCCGAAATGGTCGGCCGCGAGATTTCCGACATCTGGGGTTTTCGTCCGCGACAGGCCGCGGCTGTCCGCCTCAAGGTCGACAAATTGAGCGGCGCCACGCTGCGGACGCCGGCAAGCTTCGAAGCCCGTGCCGGCGAGATCGTCGGGTTTTTCGGGCTCATCGGCGCCGGACGCTCGGAGCTGATGCGGCTGGTCTTTGGCGCCGATCCACGCTCGGGCGGCACGATCGCCGTCGACGGCAAGGCGGTTGCCGCCGCCAGTCCGCATGATGCGATCAGGGCCGGCATCGTGCTGTGCTCGGAAGACCGCAAGCATGACGGCGTCATCCAGGGTCGTTCGATCGAGGAAAACATCAACATCTCGTCCAGGCGTCATCACACGCGCTTCGGCGTGCTCAGCCGCGCCAGCGAGATCGCGACGGCCGAAACCTTCATCAGGAAGCTCAAGGTGCGCACGCCTTCGCGCAGGCAGGACATCGTCAACCTGTCCGGCGGCAACCAGCAGAAGGTCATCCTCGGCCGCTGGCTATCCGAGCAGGGCATGCGCGTGCTGATCGTCGACGAGCCGACGCGCGGCATCGATGTCGGCGCCAAGTCGGAAATCTACGAGCTGCTCTACCAGCTCGCCGAGGACGGCATGGCGATCGTCGTCGTCTCCTCCGAACTGCCGGAGGTGATGGGCATTTGCGACCGCATCCTGGTGATGTGCGGCGGGCGCATCAGCGCCGAGCTCAAGCGCGACCAGTTTGCCGAAAGGGCGATCCTGGCCGCGGCCCTTCCCGACAAGAAACCCCCCGCCGCGATCGCATCATGAGGACAGCCGCCATGACCGATCAGTTGAAAAAGATACTGCTCGGCGAGCAGGGCCTCGTCGTCATCTTCATCGTCGCCTTCGCCTTGGTGTCGCTTCTGGTGCCGAACTTCCTGACCGACCGCAACATGCTTGGCCTGCTGCAATCGGTGGTCACCGTCGGCATCGTCGCCTGCACCATGATGTTCTGCCTCGCCGCGCGCGACTTCGACCTTTCGGTCGGCTCCATCGTCGCCTTTGCCGGCATGGTCGCGGTGATGGCCTCGAACGCCACCGGCTCGATCCTGCTCGGCCTCATCGCGGCGATCGCCTGCGGCGCGGTCGTCGGCTGGGTCAACGGCGTCGTCATCGCCAAATTCCGCATCAACGCGCTGATCACCACCTTGGCCACGATGCAGATCGTGCGCGGTTTCGCGCTGATCTCGTCGGACG
This sequence comes from Mesorhizobium montanum, assembly GCF_033977145.1. Classification (NCBI taxonomy): domain Bacteria; kingdom Pseudomonadati; phylum Pseudomonadota; class Alphaproteobacteria; order Hyphomicrobiales; family Phyllobacteriaceae; genus Mesorhizobium; species Mesorhizobium montanum. The sequence continues at coordinate 115,914 of NZ_JAVIJF010000013.1, forward strand.
GCCGCGCCGTCGGCATCAACAGCCCGGATTTCTACCAGCTGGCTCTGTCGAAGCTGCTCGGCATCCCGACGCCGATCTGGGTGCTGGCGGTGCTCTTCGCCATTTTCGGCTTTGTGCTGAACAGCACCGTCTTCGGCAAGAACACGCTGGCCATCGGCGGCAATCCGGAAGCCTCGCGCCTTGCCGGCGTCAATGTCGACAGGACGCGCATTTGGACCTTCACGCTGCAGGGCGTGGTCTGCGGTATCGCCGGCATCCTGCTGGCCTCGCGCATCACCTCTGGCCAGCCCAACGCCGCGGTTGGGCTCGAGCTGTCGGTCATCTCGGCCTGCGTGCTCGGCGGCGTCTCGCTTGCCGGCGGCCGCGCGACGATGTCGGGCGTCATCGTCGGCGTGCTGATCATGGGCATCGCCGAGAATGCGATGAACCTGCTCAACATCCCGGCCTTCTACCAATACATCGTCAGGGGCGTGATCCTGCTTCTGGCGGTCCTGCTCGACAATCTGCGTTCTTCGGCATTGGGGCGGCGCTAATGGCACGTCTCAAGGGAAAACGCATCTTCCTGACCGGCGCGGCGCAAGGCATCGGTTATGCCATCGCCGAGGCCTGCCTGCGCGAAAAGGCCGAGCTGTTCCTGGTCGACCGCGATGCAAGCCTGCTCGCTGAAAGCGCCGCACGTTTGGGTAAGGTTGCGCATGCCGCGGCCGACATCGCCGACGCCAAAGCGATCGGCGCCGCGATGGCGTCGGCGGCGAAGGTCATCGGCCCGATCAACGCCGTCGTCAACAATGCCGGCGTCAACGTCTTTTCGACGCCGCTCGACGCCACCGAGGATGACTGGACGCGCAATCTCGATGTCAATGTGAAGGGCGCCTGGCACTGCGCCAGGGCAGCGCTGCCCGGCATGATCGAACAGGGCGGCGGCGTCATCCTCAACATCGCCTCCACACATGCTTTCACCGTCATCCCGCACACTTTTCCCTATCCCGTCGCCAAGCACGCATTGCTCGGTCTGACCAAGTCGCTGGCGATCGAATATGCGGGCGACAATATCCGCGTGAATGCGCTCGCGCCCGGCTATGTCGCCACGCGGAAGGTCATCGACTACTGGAACAGTTTTGACGATCCGGAGGCGGCCCGCCGCAAAACGCTGGCGTTGCACCCGGGCGGGCGGATCGCCACGCCGGAAGAGATCGCCATGGCCGCGGTCTTCCTCGTCTCCGACGAATGCCCTTTCATCAACGCCGCCTGCCTCGTCGCGGATGGCGGCTTGAGCGTGCTTCACCACCCCTGACACAACGCCATACAATCGGAGGAAACAATGGCAAATGATGTCTTCGCAAAATCCCCGTTGACGCGCCGGCAGGCGCTTGCGCTTGGTGCAAGCGCCGCGCTGGTGGGCTCGCTCCCACGCATCGCGTTCGCGCAGGACCAGAAGGTCACGCTCTGGCATGGTTGGACCGGCGCCGACAACACCACGGCGCTCAACGGCGTCATCGACACCTTCAACAAGGGCGGCAAGGGCGTCGCGGTCGAGCCGACCGGTTATGACTGGGATACCTTGTTCTCCAAATGGGTCGTCTCGTCCGCCGGCGGCCGCGCGCCCGACCTGGTGCTCTTCCACATCACCGAACTGCCGGAATTCGCCACGCGCAAGGTCATCCGCCCGATCGACGACGTGGTCGCTTCTTCGGGCCTCGATCTGTCGCAGGTTCCGGACGCCGGCCGCACCGGCGTGACCTTCGACGGCAAGGTCTATGCCGCGCCGCTCGACGTCCATCCCCTCGGCTTCTACTACAATGTCGATATGGTCCAGGAGGCAGGCCTCGACCCGTCGAAGCCGCCGAAGACCGGCGAGGAGTTCCTCGAATGGGCAAAGAAGCTCACGGTCAAGGACGGCGGCGGCAAGGTCACGCGCTACGGCTTCGAATTGCCGAACACCTGGGCGACGGCGCGCTGGATCTGGTTCAGCCTGATGTACCAGTTCGGCGGCACCTTCCTAGACGACAAGGGCCTGGCCGCTGTCGACGGCGAGGCCTCGCAGAAGGCGCTGCAGTACCTCGTCGACCTGATCAACGTGCATGGCGTCACCAACCCGCAGGTCGGCGGCAACAAGGGTGAGGACGCTTTCGCCTCGAAGCAGGTCGCCATGAAGTTCATCGGCCCGTGGGAGGTCAACCTGCGCATGGCGCAGAAGATGAATTTCATGACCGCGCAGTTGCCGGTGTTCGGCGCGAAGCCGGCGGTGTGGGCGAACTCGCACTGCATGGCGGTGTCGAAGCAGCCCAACGAGGACAAGCTCGCCGCCGACGGCACCTTCATGAAATGGTTCTTCGATAATTTCGCAGCACCGGCCACCACCGTCGGCATCATCCCGCAGAGCAAGGCGGTGCGTGAAAGCGCTGCTTTCACCGGGACCGAGCAGTATAAATACTTCAAGTCCTTCGTCGACGACCTGCCGAACATCGTCTACGAGCCGCTGATCCCGCAATACCTCTCGGTCTTCTCCTTCGACAAGCCGACGCCGCTGGTCACCAACCTTCAGGCCGCGCTCAGCGGCTCCAAGCCGGTGCCGGACGCCTTGAAGGCGATGAAGGAAGGTCTCGACGCTCAGCTGCAGAAGAAGGGCTGATGACATCCGTCGCAAGCCGCCCGGCGGGCCGTTCGATGGCCCGCCGCGCATCGGCGCGAGAGGGCGGTCCGGTGCGAAGCGGCATGACGCTTGTCGCTTATCTTTTTCTTTCGCCGTATCTGGCGCTGTTCATAGCCTTCATGCTGTTGCCGACACTGGCCGCTGTCGGCATCAGCTTCATGCGCTGGGATATTCTCGGCACGCCTGAGTTCATCGGGCTCGACAATTACCGGCAGATATTTGCCGACCCGCTGTTCCTGACCGCCATCAAGAACACCTTCTACTTCGTCTTCCTGACGGCGATCCCGATGGTCGTTCTCGGTCTGGCGCTTGCCATGCTGCTCGACCAGAAGCTCAACGGAACCGCCTTCGTGCGAACGGTGGTGTTCCTGCCCTATGTGGTCATGGTCTCGACCGTCGGCATCCTCTGGGGTTGGCTGTTCGACAAGGGCACCGGCCTCGTCAATTACTACCTCACCACCATCGGCATCGAGCCGATCGCCTGGCTCAAGGATCCGCACTGGTCGATGCCGGCGCTGGCCATCACGACCATCTGGTGGACAGTCAATACCAACATGATCATCTTCCTGGCGGCGCTGCAGGACATTCCGGAAGAACTGCATGATGCCGCCACGCTCGACGGCGCCGGCCCGTGGCATCGTTTCGTCTACATCACGCTGCCCTTGCTGCGGCCAGCCATGGCGCTGGTCACCGCGCTCACCATCATCAATGGCTGGCGCGTCTTCGGCCAGGCCTATGTGATGACGCAAGGGGGCCCCGAGGCGAGCACTTTCGTCATCGTGCAGTATATCTACCTCACCGCGTTCCAGAATTTCGAGATGGGTCCGGCCGCCGCCGCGGGCGTGGTGCTGCTCTTGATCACGCTGGTGTTCTCGCTTGCCCAGATGAAGCTGATGAAGGCGATCTGATGCAGGACCAGCGATCCAACCGTGCCGGAAAATCGCTCGGCGGGCGCACGCTCGCCTATGTGCTGATGGTCATCGTGACGGCGCTGTGGGGCGCGCCGATCCTGTGGATGCTGGTCACATCCATAAAACCGGAAAGCGAGATCTACGCCTATCCGCCGGCCTGGATGCCGGACGCGCCGACGCTTCAGGCCTACGCCGCGCTGTTTCAGCGCTTCCCGATGCTGACCTGGTTCCGCAACTCGGCCGTTGTCGGCGTCCTGACGACCATGCTGACCCTGGCCGTCGATGCGCTGGCTGCCTATCCGCTGGCGCGCATGCAATTCCCCGGCCGCCGCGTCGTCATGGGCGTCATCTTCGCGACCTTTCTGCTGCCTTACGAATTGCTGTTCGTGCCGCTGTTCCTTGGCCTGAACAGCTACGGCCTCGTCGACAGCATTTTCAGCCTGACCGTGCCGGCCTCGGCGAATGCCTTCGGCGTCTTCCTGCTGACCCAGTTCTTCCAGGCCGTGCCGCGCGAACTGGAGGACGCCGCCGTCATGGATGGCTGCAGCCGCTTCGGCTTCTTCTGGCGCATCCTTCTGCCGCTGACCAAGCCGGGTCTCGCCACCGTGGCGATCTTCACCTTCGTCGCCAGCTGGAACAATTTCTTCTGGCCGCTGATAGCCACCAACTCCGACGAGACGCGCACGCTTCCCGTCGGGCTGGCGACGCTGGTTGGCGGGGCTGGCATGTCGATGAAGCAGAGCGTGCTGATGGCGTCCGCCGTCGTGGCCACCCTGCCGACGGCGATCTTCTTCCTGGCTCTGCAACGGCACTTCGTGCGCGGCATTGCCGCAACCGGTATCAAGGGCTGACGATGGCCGACATCGACATCGCCAGCGATCGTCTTCGCTGCGTGCTCTCCACACAAGGCGGGACCATCTGGCGGCTTGAAGCGGATTTGGGCAATGGCTGGTGGCAGCCACTGCTTCGCCCTCCGCCCGAAGGTTCGGACCGCGAGCCGCTCAAAGCCGGATGCTTTCCGCTGGTGCCGTTCGGCAACCGGGTCGAAGGCAACCGGTTTCAGTTCGACGGCATCGAGCATCGTCTGACGCCAAATACGCCCTGGGATAAACACTACCTGCACGGCGATGGCTGGCTGGGCGATTGGACCGCGGGCGTCCACGGCGACGCAACTGCATCACTGTCGTTCGAATTCCAAGGGGAGGCGTACCGCTACCGCGCCACGCAACGCTTCGAATGCGAAGGCACAACGCTGAGGGCGACGCTGGCCGTGACAAATCTGGGCGCACCGCCAATGCCGTTCGGGCTTGGCTGGCATCCTTTTTTCCCGCTGACACCGGCAACCACGCTGGAGGCGCGGGCATCAAGCTACTGGACGGAAAAGGCGGGCTGGCTTCCCGATGCCCGCATTGCCGTTCCCGAGACCCTGGACTTCAACCAACCTCAAAAACTGCCACGCCAATGGATCAACAACGGTTTTGAGGGCTGGGACGGTGCAGCCTCCATCGCCTGGCCGGAGCGGCGCATGCGGCTCGGCATTGAGACCACCCCGGCGTTGTCGCGCTACTTCCTCTTCATGTCCGACACGCGGTTCGACCCAGGCTACCGCGAAGACTTCTTCTGCTTCGAGCCGATGAGCCATTCGGCCAACGGCCACAATCTTTCGGATCTGGGTGGCCTGACGGTTCTCGCTCCGGGGCAGGGCATGACGGTTTCCATGACACTGCAGTGCAACGCGATGGGAGACGAATGACGAAGGTTGCGGAAGTCTTCCGCTCGCGCTCGGTGATGTCCGGCATACACGGTGTGCGGGAGCCGCGCTTCGCCGCATAAACATGACGCCCTGGGCGGTCACATCCGGTCCTTCAATCCGGCCAATCACCGTCGCGGAAGAATTCACGGCCGCCCGGTTGACTCATCGGTTCGTTCATGCAGAAATTGGTTGGACCATTGAACCACTTTAGGCTCAGCCGGCGTGACCGATTTCCTGCCCCCCATCCAGACCACGGCCCGCGACGACGCGGTGCTGAAGGCATTGGCGGGCTTCGTCCGCCAGGAGGCGCTGGGTCCGGGTGGAAAACTGCCGACCGAGCGCATCCTGGCCGAGCGGCTCAAGGTCAGCCGCAACACGGTGCGTGAGGCGCTCACCCGCTGGGAGGGTCTGGGCCTCGTCGAGCGGCGGCAGGGCTCAGGCACCTATCTGAAGGCCGCCGTCTCGCCCGACATGCTGCACATGCCGCTGACCCTGGCCGGCGGAAACGACTTTACCGGCTTGATGCGCACGCTGGAAATTCGCCGCGCGCTGGAGGCCGAGGCGGCCGCCCTTTGCGCCGTCCGCGCCGGCAAGGCCGAGATCGACGAGATCGAGCGCAAGCTCGACATCATGGAGGAAGCCTTCCGCACCCGCGCCGGCATGTCGTCGGAGGAGGACTGGGAGTTCCACCAGTCGATCTACCGCGCCTCCGGCAATCCGCTGTTCGAGCAGATCATCAGCGCCATGCATGAGCTGTTCCATCGCTTCTGGGAGCATCCGCTCGGCGTGCGCGACTTCGGCCATGCCAGCTTTCCCTACCACCGCACAATCTTCGACTGCATCGCCGCGCACGACCCGGACGGAGCCCGCGCCGAGGCGCTGAAGCTCATCGCCACGGTCGAGGACGATCTGAAGCGCGGCGCCGCCAACCTCAAACTTTCGGACCGCAAATGAACGAGCAGCCAAACACTTTCGATCCGGCCTCTTTGGCCAGCGACTATCTCGGCGAGGCGGCGACGCTTCTTGCGCATGACGATCCGTTTCCAGGCGGCGCCGTGGTGCCGCCGATCTACCAGACCTCGCTGTTCACCTTCGCCAATTACGCCGACATGGCCGACACCTTTGCCGGCAGGAGAAAGCAGCCGATCTATTCGCGCGGCGACAATCCGACGGTGATGGAATTCGAGGCGCGCGTCGCCGCCCTCGAAGGCGCCGAGGCCGCGCGCGGCTTCTCAAGCGGCATGGCGGCAATCAGCGCCACGCTGCTCGCCTTTGTCGGCGCCGGCGAGCGCATCCTTGCCGTGCGCAATTGCTACGGCGACGCCTACAGGCTGTTCGAGCGCCTGTTCCCGCGTTTGAACATCAAGGTCGACTATGTCGACGGCTCCGATCCCGATGCCGTTGCCGCAGCCCTTCCCGGCGCCAAGCTGCTCTACCTCGAAAGCCCGACCTCGATGATGTTCGAGCTGCAGGATATTGCGCATCTCGCCCGGTTGGCGAAAGAGCAGGGCATCGTCACCACCATCGACAATTCCTGGGCCTCGCCCGTGTTCCAGAAGCCAATCACGCATGGTGTCGATCTGGTGCTGCACTCGGCTTCCAAATATCTGGGCGGCCACAGCGACACCGTCGCCGGCGTTGTGGCTGGCTCGGCCGCACATATCAAACATATCAACGAGCAGACCTATTCCCAGCTTGGCGCCAAGCTCTCGCCCTTCGAAGGCTGGCTGCTGCTGCGTGGCCTGCGCACGCTGCCGCTGCGTTTGCCGCATCATATGAAGAGCGGACTCACCATCGCCGAGCGGCTGAAGGCGCATGGCAAGGTCGAGCGGGTCAATCACCCCGTCTATTCCAACCATCCCGGCAAGAAGACGCTTGCCGGTTATGCCGGGCTGTTTTCCTTCGAGGTCGCCGAGGATGTCGACATCCCGGCTTTCGTCGATGCGCTGAAGCTGTTCCGCATCGGCGTCAGCTGGGGCGGCCATGAAAGCCTGGTCGTGCCGGCAAAGGCCTCGCTCGAGCAGACGCCGGGCATCAATTCGATGGCGCGCTTCGGCGTCAGCCCCCGAACCATCCGCTTCAATGTCGGATTGGAAAATGTCGAGGATCTCTGGGCCGACATCGCCCAGGCCTTCGACAAGTCAAAAAAATAAACGGATCAAAATGGGAGTCCTGACGATGAAAAGACTGACCTTCATGCTTGCCGCCGTCGCCGGCCTAGCGATTTCCGCCAGCGGCGCGCTGGCCGACACCACCATCAAGCTGGTCGAAGTCATCACCAGCCCGCCGCGCACCGAATTCCTGAAGAAGCAGATCGCCGAATTCGAGACCGCCAACCCGGGCATCAAGGTGGAGGTGGTCTCGCTGCCCTGGGGCCAGGCCTTCGAAAAATTCCTCACCATGGTGCAGGCCGGCGACACGCCCGACGTGGTCGAGATGCCGGAACGCTGGATGGGCCTCTATGCCAACAACGCCCAGCTCGAGGATCTCGGCCCCTACATGGCCAAGTGGGATGACGCCAAGACGCTGGGCGACCGCGCCAAGCAGTTCGGCTCGACCGTCAACAACACCCAGTTCATGATCCCTTACGGCTACTATGTGAACGCGCTGTTCTGGAACAAGAAGCTGTTCAAGCAGGCTGGCCTCGACGGCCCGCCGGCGACGCTCGACGAGTTCGTCGCGGATTCCAAGAAGATATCGGCCATTCCCGGCAAATACGGCTACTGCCTGCGCGGCGGCCCCGGCGCCTTCAACGGCATGCACATGTTCATGAATATCGCCGACGGCAAGGGCGGTTATTTCAACGACGATGGCACCTCGACCATCAATGACGAAGGCTCGGTCAAGGGCCTGCAGATGCTGGCCGACATGTACAAGAACGGCCTGGCGCCGAAGGACGCCGTGAGCTGGGGCTTCAACGAAACCGTGACCGGCTTCTATTCCGGCACCTGCGCCATGCTCAACCAGGACCCGGATGCGCTGCTCGGCATTGCCGACAAGATGAGCGCCGACGACTTTGCGGTGGCGCCGCTTCCTGTGGGCCCCAGCGGCAAGTCCTATCCGACGCTCGGCTATGCCGGCTGGGCGATGTTCGCCAACTCCCAGCACAAGGATGAGGCCTGGAAGCTGATGTCGACGCTTTTGTCGCCCAAGGACAATCTGGAATGGGCCAAGGAAGTCGGCGTCGTCCCGATCCACAATGGCGCCGACCAGGATGCGCACTTCAAGACCGAGCAGTTCAAGGGCTGGTTCATCGAACTCAGCGACAGCTCCAAATATGAAATGGTGACGCCGCCGACGCATCTGGAAAACCTCGGCAACTTCGTCGACCAGGTGGCGATCAAGAATTTTCAGGAAGTGCTGCTCGGCCAGAAGCCGGCCAAGCAGGTGGCCGACGAATGGGCGGCTTTCCTGACCAAGGAGCAGCAGACCTGGCTGGCCAAGAATAAGAAGTAAGCGCAAGCTCTTCCTTCTCCCCGTTCTACGGGGAGAAGGTGGCCCGAAGGGCCGGATGAGGGGCAGCGCCATCCCCCAATAGGTTCGCGCTGCCCTCATCTGCCTGCCCTCCTCCGCAGCAGCTACGCTGCTGCGGAGGAGGGTGAACCGGCATCTTCTCCCCGTGAACGGGCAGAAGGACGCTGTTGCCACGCCAGCCTAATCCTCCATCGCGAGCACCGTATGACCTACGCCGTCTCCGAAATCCGACCCACCGTACGGCCACGCAACAAGCGGCTGAGCAAGGCCGCGATCGAGCCATGGCTTTATCTTTCGCCGGCTATCGTCCTGCTGGTCGTCGTGCTTCTGGTGCCGCTGATCATCGGCATCAGTTACTCGTTTCGTAAATTCTCGGCCTTCAAATCCGAATATGTCGGCCTCGGCCAGTATCAGGCGATGCTCTCCGATCAGGTGTTGGGCCAGGCGCTCATCAACACGCTGTGGTGGACGGTCGCCAGCCTGTTCTTCCAGTTCTTCCTCGGGCTTGGCCTCGCGCTGCTGCTCGACAAGCCGTTCTACGGCCGCAAGGTCGTACAGGCGGTTGTCTTCCTGCCTTGGGCCGTGCCGTCCTTCCTCTCGGGTCTCACCTGGGCCTGGCTGTTCAACCCGATCATCGGGCCGCTGCCGCACTGGCTTTTCGCGCTCGGCCTGAAGGCGGAGCCGACCAATGTGCTGTCCGATCCGGCCACCGCCATGTGGGGTCCGATCATCGCCAACATCTGGTTCGGCATTCCCTTCTTTGCCATCACCCTGCTTGCGGCGTTGAAGTCGATCCCATCCGAATTGCATGAGGCAGCGGCCATCGACGGCGCTTCGCCCTGGCAGCGCTTCACCAAGGTGACACTGCCCTTCCTGGCGCCGACCATCGTCATCACGGTCATGCTGCGAACCATCTGGATTGCCACCTTCGCCGATCTGATCTTCGTCATGACCGAAGGCGGGCCTGCCGGGTCGACCAGCACGGTTCCGGTCTACATCTATGTCAGCGCCTTCAAGTCGCTCGACAAGGGCTATGCCTCGGCCGTCGCGGTGCTGCTTCTGGTGCTGCTGATCGCCTACGCCATCGGGCTGATCGCCATCCGCCGCACGCTTGTGAGGCATGTCTGATGATCGCCGGTCGCTCCACCTCTTCACGGCTTCTCGGCGGCATCGGTCTCTACACCGCGATCGCCGCCTATGTTATCTTCGCGCTGTTCCCGATCTTCTGGACGCTGAAGATCTCGGTGACGCCCGAGCGGCTGCTCTATTCGGAAGGCATCACCTTCTGGCCGTCGCAAACGACTTTTCAGAACTTCGTCACCGTGCTCGAAGCCTCCGATTTCCCGCGCTATTTCCTCAACAGCGTGATCGTCTCGGTGTCGACGGCAGCCCTGGTCACGGTCATCGCCACGCTTGCCGGCTATGCCATGTCGCGCTTCACCTTCCGCGGCAAGGCGACGCTGGCGATCATGCTCTTGCTCACCCAGACTTTCCCGCTGGTGATGGTCATACCGCCGATCTACCGCATCATGGGCAATATCGGCCTGACCAACAGCCTGATCGGGCTGATCATCATCTACACCGCCTTCAACACCGCCTTCGCCACCTTCCTCATGCAATCCTTCTTCGACGGCATCCCGAAGGACCTGGAGGAGGCGGCGATGATCGACGGCTGCACGCGCGCGCAGGCGATGCGCCGGGTGATCGTACCGCTGACCTTGCCCGGCATGGGCGCGACGCTGGGCTTCGTCTTCACCGCAGCCTGGAGCGAATTGCTGTTCGCGCTGATGCTGATCTCCAGCGACCAGCAGAAGACCTTTGCCGTCGGCCTGCTCACCTTCATCGGCAAGTTCGCCGTTGACTGGGGACAGATGATGGCCGCCTCCATCCTGGCGTTGATCCCGGTCTGCGTCTTCTTCGCCTTCCTGCAACGCTATCTCGTCACCGGCCTTACCGCCGGCGCGGTCAAAGGATAAAAGATGGCTTCCGTCACGCTGCAAAACGTCGAAAAGGATTATGGCGCGCTGCGCATCCTGCACGGCGTCGATCTCGAGATCGCCGATGGCGAGTTCGTCGTCCTGGTCGGTCCGTCCGGCTGCGGCAAGTCCACGCTGCTTCGCATGATCGCCGGCCTCGAAGAGGTCACCGGCGGCGAGATCCGCATCGGCGAGCGACTGGTCAATGACGTCGCGCCCAAGGACCGCGACATCGCCATGGTCTTCCAATCCTATGCGCTCTACCCGCATATGGACGTCTCCTCGAACATGGGCTTCAGCCTGATGCTGAAGAAGGCGGAGAAGACGACGATCGACGGCAGGGTCGGCGCCACGGCCAAGCGGCTCGGCCTCGATGCTTTCCTCGGCCGCCTGCCGCGCCAGCTCTCCGGCGGCCAGCGCCAGCGGGTCGCCATGGGCCGCGCCATCGTGCGCGACCCGAAAGTGTTCCTGTTCGACGAGCCGCTCTCCAATCTCGACGCCAAACTGCGTGTCCATATGCGCGCCGAGATCAAGGCGCTGCACCAGCAGCTCAAGACTACCTCGGTCTATGTCACCCACGATCAGGTCGAGGCCATGACCATGGCCGACCGCATCGTCGTCATGCATGACGGCTACGTCCAGCAAGTCGGCCATCCGCTGGAGCTTTACGATCGGCCCGCCAACACTTTCGTCGCCGGCTTCATCGGCTCGCCGGGCATGAATTTTTTGCCGGCGAAAGTCGCCAAGGGCGGCAAAGCGGATGCCGTGCTCGCCGACGGCCAGAGGCTGCGGCTGCCGGATGGCCTGCCCCTGAGCGATGGCGAGCCCCTCACCATTGGGTTGCGGCCGGAACACATCAAATTGGTCGACGATGGCTCGCTGAAGGCCGAAGTCGAGGTGGTCGAGCCGCTCGGTCTGTCGACGCAGTTTTATGTTAGGCTGGCCAACCAGCAGATCTGCGTCTTCGTCATGGGTCGCAGCGACGTGAGGCCGGGCGACACGATCCGCCTCGCTGCCGATCCGGCGGCGCTGCATCCCTTCGATCCGAAGAGCGGGGAGCGTATCGGGTAAGGCTGCCGGTGCGGGGCCAGTGCCCCTAAGCTAAAATGGTTCCTGTTGATTCGTCTCGACAGGAACAGGCATGAGCAAGGCCCTCGGCACATTCGCACTGATCACGGTTTTGAGCGCCTTGCTGATGGCGCTGTCATTGGCTGTGGCGAGGCACGGCTATCCCTATGGCGCGTACGGCGTGAAGCGTCTCGACGGCATTGCCGACGCCGGTACCTTCCTTGCCGTCGCCGCCATCTATTTCTTTAGCGCGATGCTGATGATGATCCTGCCCATCCGCGCCGCCGGCATCGTGCTGACCCATACCGCTGACGCAATCTTCTGGGCGACGATCGTGCTGTTTTCGACAATTGTCGGCTCGCTGCTTGCCAGATGGGCCTTCGGCCAGCATGAGGTGCTTTGGGCGCTCTTCAACTGGCGTTTCCTCTTCGTCGCGGCGATCGTGGCGGCACACCTCACCATGAACGAGCTTCGCCGCAACATTCTGATCAGAAGCCTGTTCTTCGTCATCTTCGGCGCGATCACGCTGGCCTGCCTGTTCTGGTCGTTCTCGACCTGACGGGCGCTTGCCCTAGGTTTAAGATCGCGGGTAGACCTCCTGCCGGACAAACACTATATCCACTAGATCATTTGTCTGACAATTGACCGGCCGATGGCTGTCGCGGCCAATCTCGAAGGAAACAAGATGACCGTGCACCGCAAGAACCTGATCGACGGCGAGTGGCTTGGCGAGGCCGGCTCGCGCAACATCAACCCGTCGAACACCAACGACGTCGTAGGCGAATATGCTTCGGCCGGGCCGGAAGAAGCAACGCAGGCCATTGCCGCCGCCAAGGCGGCCTTCCCGGCGTGGTCTCGCTCCGGACCGCTGGCCCGCCACGCGGTGCTGAAGAAAACCTCCGACGAGATCATGGCGCGCAAGGACGAAATCGGCCGCTCGCTGGCCCGCGAGGAAGGCAAGACGCTGGCCGAAGGCGTCGGTGAGACGATCCGCGCGGCGCAGCTCTTCGATTTCTTCGCCGGCGAGACGCTGCGGCTTTCGGGCGAGATGGTGCCCAGCGTCCGGCCCGGCGTCGGCGTCGAGATGACCCGCGAAGGCGTCGGCGTCGTGGGCATCATCACGCCGTGGAATTTCCCGATCGCCATCCCTGCCTGGAAGATCGCGCCGGCGCTCGCCTACGGCAACACGATCGTCTTCAAGCCGGCCGAACTGGTGCCCGAAAGCGCCTGGACCATCGTCGATATCCTGCATCGCGCCGGCCTGCCCAAGGGCGTGCTCAACCTCGTCATGGGCAAGGGTTCGGTGGTCGGCCAGGCGATGCTCGACAGCCCCGACGTCAACGCCATTTCCTTCACCGGCTCCGTCGGCACGGGCAAGCGCGTCGCTGCCGCAAGCGTCGAGCATATGCGCAAGTTCCAGCTCGAAATGGGCGGCAAGAACCCGCTCGTCGTGCTCGATGACGCAGATATAGCCGTCGCCGTCGATTGCGCGGTCAACGGCGCCTATTTCTCGACCGGACAACGCTGCACGGCGTCCTCGCGTCTCATCGTCACCGACGCCATCCACGACCGTTTCGTCGACGCCATGAAGGAGCGCCTGGACACGCTCGTCATCGGCGATGCGCTTGACGCCAAGACGCAGATCGGCCCGGTCGTCGATCAGACGCAGCTCAAGCAGGATGAAGACTATATCGCCATCGGCCGCCAGGAAGGCGCCGAGCTCGCCTTCGGCGGCGAGCGGCTGGAACGCGAGACGCCCGGCTTCTATCTCAGGCCGGCGCTGTTCCTCGGCTCGACCAATGCCATGCGCATCTCGCGCGAGGAGATTTTTGGCCCCGTCGCCAACGTCATCCGTGTCAAGGACTATGACGAGGCGCTCACCGTCGCCAACGATACCCCGTTCGGCCTGACCTCCGGCATCTGCACCACCAGCCTGAAGCACGCGACGCATTTCAAGCGCAATTCCGAAGCCGGCATGGTCATGGTCAATCTGCCGACGGCGGGCGTCGATTTCCACGTGCCGTTCGGCGGCCGCAAGGGCTCGAGCTACGGTTCGCGCGAGCAAGGCCGCTACGCGATGGAGTTCTATACGACGGTGAAGACCGCCTATACATTAGCCGGCTAATACATGTCGCCCAAAAGTGCGCAGCGGTTTTGGGACAACGACATGTATCAAAACAAAGACTTAAAGCGCGTCGCCTGAATCAGTTTCATCGCGACGCGCTTTAGTCTAATCCGGGAGGCGATCGATGACGCCGAGCATGCCCGGCATGACATGGCTCAACCCGCCGCCGAACCACGCGTTCGGCGACGGCACGCTCACTGTTCGAACCGGCAAGGATACCGATTTCTGGCGCGAGACTTTTTACGGCTTCTGGCGCGACAACGGTCATTTCCTCTACCGTCCCGTCGAGGGTGACTTCAGCGCCGAAGTCACCGTCAAGGGCGACTACAAGGTGCTCTACGATCAGGCTGGGCTGATGCTGCGCCTCAGCGAAACGCACTGGATCAAGGCCGGCATCGAATATACCGACGGGTTGGCATACGTCTCCGTCGTCGTCACCAACGACACCTCCGATTGGTCGCTGGTCGCCATTGCCGCCGGCAAGGACGGCGTCAGGATCCGCCTGACCCGTCACGCCGAAGCGATCCGCATCCAATATCTGGACGTCTCGGACGGCCACTGGAAGCCGGTGCGGCTGGCCTATTTCCCGATCTCCAAAACGGTCGATGTCGGCATGATGTGCTGCTCGCCGCAGCGCGAGGGATTCGAGGTGACATTTTCCGGCTTCACGGTGGGGCCGCCGATTTCGCGGGACCTGCACGACTGACAGATGCGAAAGCCCGCGTTCCCTACGCATCGGATCGGTGCTGGAAGAATTGCAGGAACAATTCGCGCTCGGTGGTGATATCGAGCTTCTGATAGATACGCCGGCGATGGTTCTTCACCGTGCCGACGGTGATGCCGAGCCGCTCGGCGATGTTGGCGGTCGGGTGTCCGGCGAGGATCAGCTGCACCAGCTCGCGCTCGCGCGCTGAAAGCTCGGGCCAGAGGCCTTCCGGAATGCTCGGCTTCTGCTGCGGCGAGGCGCCGGGGCCGCTCGGCGCCGAGGTGCGCGAAAAGTCGGCGCCGCGCGCCTTGATGTCCAGCGCATGCAGCGCCTCGAACACCGGCAGCCGCTCGGTGAGCACCGCGATCTCGCTGTCCTTGAACGACAGAGACGAGCGGTCGAGGAAGATCCCGAGGCACCAGTCGCCGCCGTCGGCGAGCAGGATGCCGACCTCGTCGCAGATTTCCGACTGTGCCAGGAAGCCGGCTATGTACTGGCCGCGCTTGGCCTCTTCGTCGGCCAATCCTTTCAACGGCATGATGCCGAGCCGGCGTTCGCGCCGCCAGGAGGCGTAGAAGGGATCGAAGACGTAGTAATTGTCGAGATAGCGCCGTACCATCTCGTCCGAGAAGCGTCGGTGCTTGACGAATTCCGGCGTCCTGGTCGCCGAGTACCGCGTCACCGTCACCAGGTCATGCGCGATGTCGGCGCCGATCAGGTCGATCAGGCAGTCGACATGCCGGTCGGTGCCGGTGGCGGCGATCGCCCTGGCCAGCGGCGCCCAGATATTGCTCATGCGCATGCCCTTTTCTCGGCGAACCGCGCCGCGCGGTCATTGTGTCTTTAGGCATATGGCGCGATCCGGCTGATCGAATCTAGCCTGTGGCCATTCTCGATGAGGGAAGGCGACCCGTGGACCAGATCACTACCAACCCAATCGTCATCGGTATCGACGCCGGCGGCACCATGACCGATACGATCCTTGTCGATCAGGACGGTCACTTCAAGATCGGCAAGTCGGCGACGACGCCGAAGGACGAGGCCGAAGGTTTCCTGGCCTCGGCCGAGGACGCGGCGGATGCCTGGGGCATCTCGCTGCAGGAGCTGTTCTCGGGCGTCAATGTGGTGCTCTATTCCGGCACCGGCATGCTCAACACGCTGCTGTCGCGCACCGGCCGCAAGCTCGGGCTGATCACCACCAAGGGCCTCGAGGACATGATCCTGATGGGCCGCGGCCTGCAGGCATGGGCCGACTATTCCTATGCCGACCGTCTGCATGCGGTCACCCACCATCATCCCGTTCCGCTGGTGCCGCGCCGGCGCACGCACGGCGTGACAGAGCGCATCGACCAATTCGGCGACGTCATCCTGCCGCTCTACGATCACGACGTGCATGCCGCTGCGAGGAAGCTGATCGCCGACAAGGTCGAGGCGATCTGCATCATGACCGTGTTCTCGCACGTCAATCCGGCGCATGAGAAGCGCATCGCCGAGATCTGCCGGGAGGAGATCGCGGCCGCCGGCGCCGACATCCTCGTCTACACCAGCCATGAAGTGCGCCCGGTGATCCGCGAGCAGTCGCGGCTGAACTCGGTGCTGATCGAGGCCTACGCCACATCGCGCGGCCGCAAGCAGCTTAAGGGCATCGAGGACGTCTCGAAGAAATACGGCTTCAAATACGGCGTGCAGACACTGCTCTCCTTCGGCGGTCTCACCTCGATCAACCATCCGCGCCTGCATGAGACGATGATCTCCGGCCCGATCGGCGGCATCCTGGGTGCTGCCTATGTCGGCAAGCTGATAGGCAACGATTCGCTGATCTGTTCGGATATGGGCGGCACCTCCTTCGACATGGGCGTCATCACCCGCGGCCAGACGCGGATCGAGAACGAGCCGCTGATGGACCGCTTCAAGTTGAACGTGCCGACGCTGCATCTCGACACGATCGGCGCCGGCGCCGGCATGATCCTGAAGGTCGATCCGCTGACGAAAAAGGTCTCGCTGGGGCCGGAAAGCGCCGGCTCCGACCCCGGTCCGATCTGCTTCGCCAAGGGCGGCACCGAGCCGACCATCGCCGACTGCGATGCCATCCTAGGCCGCCTCAACCCCCATTACTTCCTTGGCGGCAAGGTCGTGCTTCAGGTCGAGAAGGCAAGGAAGGCCTTCGAGGAGAAATGCGCCCGCCTACTCGGCGTCGGCGTCGAGGAAGCCGCCGAAGGCATGATCGAGATGCTGGAGGCCGACGCCAACAATGCGCTGCGCCGCGTCATCTCCGGCCAAGGAATCCACCCGTCGGAATTCACGCTGCTCTCCTATGGCGGCTCCGGGCCGCTGCATCTTGCCGGTTGCTCGCGCGGTGTCGGCTTCAAGGACATCATCACCTTCCAGTTCGCCGCCGCCTTCTCGGCCTTCGGCTGCACCACCGCCGACTTCATGCGCCGTCATTCGGTGTCGACGCAGATCGACATCGGCGCGCGGGCCAGCGACGACGAGCTGGTCGCCTTCGGCAGGAAGGTCACCGCCGTCTGGAACGATCTCACCAGGGCGGCGGTCGATGAGATGATCGCCGACGGCCACAGCCGCGACAAGATCAGGACCGCGCCGTTCCTGATGATGCGCTACACCGGTCAGCTCGAGGACGTCGAGGTGATGGCGCCGCTGTCGGTGCTTCAATCGGCCGACGACATGCGCAAGGTCATCGACGAGTTCGAGGCGGTCTATGCCAAGGTCAACCATCGTGTCTCGCGCTATGGCGAAGCCGGCTTCTCGATCACCGAGCTCGGGCTGGTCGCCACCGCCGACAAGGTCAAGCCGGTGCTGCTCAAGCGCCCGCTCGGCAAGTCCGACCCTGCATCGGCCCACAAGGGCGTGCGCGAGGCCTATGTCGGCGGCCGCTGGCACAAGGCCAATCTCTACGAGATGGACCTTCTGCAACCCGGCCATGAGGTGACCGGCCCGGCTATCATCGAACACCCGGCGACGACGCTCGTCGTTCACCCGCAGGACCGCGTCCATGTCGATGAATGGACGCTGCTGCACTACACCCACGCTTGAGAAGGGCGAACGCCATGCTGGACAAACCCGCCTCCGCGCTGCGCCTCCGCGAAAGGCTGATCGAATCCGAACGGCTGATGGAAGAGACCGGCTGCTATGACGGCATCACCGAGCTCGAACTGCGCAACCAGGATCCGCTGAAATTCGAGACGCTGCACACCAAGCTGCGTGCCTATTGCGTCTCGGCCCGCGAGATGGCGCGGCGCATCTCGGCTTCGCCGGGCGTGCGCGAGGTCGGCGAGATGGTCGTCGCCATCTACACGCCGGAGGGCGATGCGATCGCGCTTTCCAACGGCATCATGGTGCATGTGCACACGATGAGCCGTTTCATCAAATGGATGATCCGCAACGGCTACGAGGAGAACCCGCGGATCCGCGACGGCGACATCTTCGCCAACAACGACGCCTTTATCGGCACCGTGCAGGTGCCGGACGTGATGGACGTGGTGCCGATCTTCCATTCGGGCAAACTGGTCGGCTGGGCCGGCGCCGTCTGCCACGAGCTCGAAGCCGGCGGCATCACGCCCGGCGGCGACGTGGCGCTGGCGCAGGAGCGCTTCACCGAAGGCCTTTTCGTCTGCGCCGAAAAAGTCGGCGAGAATGACGAGCTGCGGCGTGACTACGTCATCCGCTGCGAGCGCAATCTGCGCATGCCGATCTACTGGGTGCTCGACGAGAAGGCCAAGGTCGCGTCCTGCATCGACATGCGCGAAAGCGTCAAAGCGCTGATCGACGAGATCGGCCTCGACTACTGGATAAAGGTGTCGAAGGAGTTCATCGAGGAGGGCCGCCGCGCCCAGCTCGCCCGCACGCGCCAGCTCACCGTGCCCGGCCTCTATCGCGGCCACACCTTCTACGGCCACGTCACAGCCGGCAAGCCGGGCTACCAGCCGCTTGGCGATCCCGACTGGCTCTACAACATCCCGATCGAGATGGAGATCACTTCCGACGGCAGGATCATCATGGACTTCGAGGGCACCCAGCCCTGGGGCTACCATTCGATGAACTGCACGCCGGCCGGCATGGATGGCGGCATGTTCGTGACGCTGACCCAGCACATGAACTTCGAGGGCCTGGTCAATGACGGCGCCTGGATGGCGACCGAGCTGAAGCTGCCGCACGGCACCTGGACCAACCCCGACAACGAGATGGTGGCGACCGCCACCTCCTGGGCGCTGCTTCTGCCCGCCTATGGCGTCTTCCAGCGGCTGTTATCGCGCTCGTTCATCGCTCGCGGTTTCGTCGAGGAAGCCTTTGTCGGCCAGGTCAACAGCCCGATGATCGAGATGGGCGGCACCAGCCAGTACGGCACGCTGTTCGGCATGGCGCATTTCGAATGCGCCGCCGCCGGCTCCGGCGCCTTGGCCATTAAGGACGGGCTCGACACCGCCTATGTCGGCTGGAATCCGGAATCCGACATGGGCAACATCGAGATCTGGGAACAGAACATGCCGATGCTCTATATCGGCCGCTCCATCGTTCCCAATTCCGGCGGCGCCGGCAAATATCGCGGCGGCTGCTCCTTCCTGTCGACCTGGTTGGTCAGCAAGACCGATCATCTCAGGCTGGTTACGTCGGAGCATTCCTCCCGCGTCTTCGACAATGGCGGGCTGTGCGGCGGCTATCCGGCGCCGACCTGCCAGAAGCACCGCGCGGTGCGCGACTCGAACATCTTCGAGCTGGCTGAAAAAGGCGCGCCGCTGGCGCATCACACCGGCACCAATCCGTACCGCTCGGAGCTGGAAGTGCGGCTGGAAGGCGAGCATGTGACGATGGAAGGGCCCTATATCACCGCGCCCCACAAGACCGGCGACGTCTTCACCCATTCCTACAATGGCGGCGGCGGTTACGGCGACGTGCTGGAACGCGATCCCGTCAAGACCGCCTGGGACGTCGAGAACGGTTTTCTCACCAAGGAAGCAGCCGAGGGCATCTTCGGCATCATGCTCGACGAGGATGCGGAGGGCTTCCCGGTCGCCAATCTGGAAGCCACCAAGCGCCACCGCGCCGAGATGCGGGCGCAGCGCCTGGCGCGCGCCAGGCCGGTCTCCGAATGGATGGCCAAGGAGCGTGGGCGGGTCAAGGCGGCCGATTTCGCGCCTGAGGTGAAGAAGATGTATGCGAGCGCAATCAAGCTGTCTTCGCGCTTCACCAAGGACTTTTCGACCTTCTGGGACGTCGATGCCAAATCGACCTTCGGCGTGGAGTAAGAGACCATGACCTCATACAGCAAGGAAGTCATCGCCGATCTGGTTGGCGGCACGCTGCCCTGGCCGCAGACGCGCCGCATCATGAGCGCCTACAAGGATGACGACCGCTTCTTCAAATACGTCTCGGTGCTGCAGGACCGCGTCGGCTGGAGCGATCCGATCCTGCTCCCCGTGGGCGATCATCTCTTCATCTGCCAGAGCGGCGAAGAGCGGGTGACCAAATGCGAATGCGGCCATTCCTTCGGCGACTACCGCAAGAACTGGAAGCTGAAGGCCGCGATCGTCGTGCGCGACACCGAGGAAGCGCTGCGCGAGATCTACCCCAACAGCGACCTGCCGGATCCAGACTGGATGGAAATCCGCGAGTTCATCTGCCCTCAATGCGGCACGCTGCACGAGGTGGAAGCGGCCGCGCCCGGCTATCCGATCGTGCATGATTTCGAGCCGGATCTCGAAGGTTTTTATCGTGACTGGCTGGGCAAGCCGCTGGAGCCGTCAGACAGGGAAGGTTAATGCCGGCAATGGGCCGTGTCGCAGGCAAAGTAGCGCTCCTTACCGGGGCCGGGCTTGGTCTCGGGCGGGCGTCGTCGCTCCTGCTGGCATCGGAAGGCGCGAAGCTGGTCGTCAGCGATATTGACGAAAGCCTCGCCGGCAACACGGCGGCAGAGATCGCCAAGGCCGGTGGCGAAGCATTGGCGCTTCGTCACGACGTCTCGAGTCCGGAGGACTGGTCCTCGGTCATGGCGGCGATCGAGCAGCGCTTCGGCTGGCTCGACGTGCTGGTCAACAATGCCGGCATCGCCATGGCTAAGAATATCGAGGACACAACGCTCGCCGAATGGCGGCGCACCATGGCGGTCAATCTCGACGGCGTCTTCCTCGGATGCCAGGAAGGCATCAAATCGATGAAGAGATCCGGCGGCGGATCGATCGTCAATCTTTCCTCCATCGACGGCATCATCGGCGAGGCGGACCTCGCCGCCTACTGCGCCTCCAAGGGTGGCGTGCGCACGCTGACCAAGGCGGTCGCGGTGCACTGCGCCGAGCAACGCTACGGCATCCGCTGCAATTCCATCCATCCCGGCTACATCTGGACACCGCAGACCGAGAACTATCTGCGCGATCTTGGAGAACTTGAGCAGGAGAAGGCCAAGGCGCTTTCCCGCCATCCGATCGGCTTCCTCGGCGAGCCCAGCGACATCGCCTACATGGTCCTCTATCTCGCCTCGGACGAATCCAAATTCGTCACCGGCTCCGAAATGGTCGTCGACGGAGGCTATCTTGCAGTGTGAACACGGAGAGCCTTCGCGATGACCAACCTCACCGGCCGCAGCGCCATCGTCACCGGCGGCTTTTCGGGCATGGGTTTCGCCATTGCGACGGCGCTCGCCAGGGCAGGCGCCAATGTCGCCGTCGGCTCCTATGTGGCGCCGCCGCAATCGGGCAGGGCGGACGCCGCCTATTATCCCGGCGCGGACGAGATCGAACGCGTGACGTCGGCGCTTGCGGCCCACGGCACCAAGGTGCACGCCGCCCATCTCGACGTGCGCGACAGCGACCTCAGCAATCGTTTCATGGCCGAGGCTCAAGCGGCCGTCGGTCGCGCCGACATCCTGGTCAACGCCGCGGGCACCACGGCCGAACAGCCGGTCTGCGGCCATTCCGACGCGCTCTGGGACAAGATCGTCGACACCAATCTCACCGGCGCCTTCCGCACCACGCGCGCCGTGCTGCCAGGCATGATCGAGCGCGGTTGGGGCCGCATCGTCAACATCGGCTCGACGGCGGCGTCGGTCGGCTGGAAGGACAATCCCGCCTATTGCGCCTCCAAGGCCGGCCTGCTCGGCTTGACGCGCTGCGTGGCTCTCGAAGGCGCTTCGCATGGCGTCACCTGCGTGATGATCAGCCCGACCTGGGTCGAGACCGAGCTGATGCGCCGCAACGTGGCGCAGGTCGTCGAGCGCGAAGGCAAGGGCCGCAGCGCCGAAGCGGTGATGGACGAATTCAGGAAAGGCAATCCCCAGGGGCGCATGATGCAGCCGGAAGAAATCGCCGCGCTCGCGGTCTTTCTCTGCTCGGATATCGCCAAGGGGATCACCATGGAAAATATCCAGATCACCGGCGGAGCCTTGTGGTAGCGTCCGCACGGGGATTGATCCCGGCCTTCAGGGAGGAGGCCGGCATAGAAGAAGGGTCATCAACCAGACAGGGGAACCGACATGAAAACGATAAATGCCTTGCAAGGGGCCGGCCTTGGCCTCGCTTTGATGCTTGCCGCAACGACGGCCGGGCAAAGCGCCGATCTCGGCGCCAAGGACGAGCCGATCAAACTCGCCATGCTGGAATGGACCGGCGCGCATGTTTCCACCCACATTGCCGGCCAGCTTCTGGACAAGCTGGGCT
Organism: Mesorhizobium montanum; assembly: GCF_033977145.1. NCBI lineage: Bacteria > Pseudomonadati > Pseudomonadota > Alphaproteobacteria > Hyphomicrobiales > Phyllobacteriaceae > Mesorhizobium > Mesorhizobium montanum. The sequence goes on from NZ_JAVIJF010000013.1 coordinate 138,247, forward strand.
ATAAGGTCGAATACGTGACCGCAGGCAACTTCCCGCAATTCTCGGGCCTGGCCGACGGCTCGCTCAGCGCCTCGGTCGAGATCTGGCTCAACAATGTCGGCGACATCTATCCGAAGGTGTTGGCGGCCAAGCAGATCGAGGACGTTGGCAAGCTCGACCTGAAGACGCAGGAAGGCTGGATCTATCCGAAATTCATGGAGAAGGTCTGTCCCGGCTTGCCGGACTGGAACGCGCTGAACAAGCCCGAATGCGTCCAGGCGCTGTCGACGCCGGAGACAGCGCCCAACGGCCGTTTCCTCGACTATCCGGCCGACTGGGGCTCGCGCGCGGCCACCATCCTTGCCGACAACAGCATGCCTTACACCGCCGTGCCCTCCGGTTCCGAAGGCGCGCTGGTCGCCGAATTGGAAGCCGCCGAAGCCGCCAAGACGCCGCTGGTCATGATGTTCTGGGGGCCGCACTATGCGCTGGCCGAGAACGATGTCGGTTGGATCACCATGCCGCCCTGCAAGGAGCAGACCAACGAGCACTGCATCACGCCGCCCGATGTCGACAAGATCGTCTGGTCCGGCTTCGGCGCCAAATGGCCGGCGGCCTACGCCTTCCTCAAGGCGTTCAAGATGGACGCGACCGAGCAGCAGAAGCTGATGCTGGCCGTCGACAAGCAGGGCAAGGACCTTGACGCCGTCGTCAAGGAATGGATCGACAAGAACGAGGCGGTGTGGAAACCTTGGCTCGACGCCGCCAAGGGATAGTTCGCCAATGTGCCTGGCAAAGGCCGAGGGCAACAGAGGCCCGGTTTCCGCAATGCGCGGAGCCGGGCGAGCAATCGGCACGGGTTGATAGGGATGAACGTTGCCGCGCGTCCGATAAAGCTTGCCTGCCGAAATGTCTGGAAGGTCTATGGCCGGCGCCCGGCCTATTATTTCGATTCGCGCGGCTATGTCATCGACCCCGATGCGCTGGCCGAGCGCCTGCGCGCGGAGGCGCATCTGCCCGCGGTCGTCGATGCCAGTTTCGAAGTGGCGACCGGCGAGATCTTCGTCATCATGGGTTTATCCGGCTCCGGCAAGTCGACCTTGGTCCGCTGCCTGTCGCGCCTGATCGAGCCGAGCGCGGGAGAAATCCTGCTCGACGGCAGGAACCTGCTCGCCGCCAGCGGCAAGGAATTGATCGAGCTGCGCCGCCACGCCATGGGCATGGTGTTCCAGAATTTCGGCCTGTTGCCGCATCTGAACGTGCTGGGCAACGTCGCCTTCCCGCTGAAGATCCAGGGCAAGCCGGCGAAGGAACGCGAGGCCCGCGCCCGCGAGATGATCGCGCTTGTCGGGCTCGAGGGGCGCGAAGCCTCGTTCCCGCATCAGCTCTCCGGCGGCCAGCAGCAGCGCGTCGGCATCGCCCGTTCGCTCGCGGTGGGACCGGAGCTTTGGTTCCTCGACGAGCCGTTCTCGGCACTCGATCCGCTGATCCGCAAGCAGATGCAGGACGAGTTCCTGCGCTTGCAGCGCATGCTGAAGAAGACCATCATCTTCATCACCCACGATATCGCCGAGGCTTTCCGCCTGGCCGACCGGCTGGCGATCATGCGGGCCGGCAAGATCGTGCAGATCGGCCGCCCGGCCGACATCGTGCTCAACCCGGCCGACGACTATGTCGCGCAATTCACCGAGGACATGCCGCTGCTGCGCGTCATCAGGGCCGGCGACATCGCCACGCCCGCCGATGGCGCGGCGCTTCCGGAAGTGAGCGTTGCCGCCGACACCAGCCTCGAAACCCTGATTCCGCAACTCGCCTCCGGCGTGGCGGCTTTCACGGTGCCGGGCGCGGGCGACAGCCGGCCGGCGGTGCTCAGCGCCGGCGCCGTGCTTGCCGTGCTTGAGCGCGAGCAGGCGAGGCGCACGCGCTCATGACGGCGCCAGCCGCGATCGCACGATCCTCGCAAAGGTTCGCTGTCGCGCCGGCCCTTGTTCCCTGGTGTGGCCTGGCGGTGCTGACGGTGCTTTGCCTGCTGCTGAAAACCGACCTTCCCTGGCTGGTCAATTTCCCCAAGGAATGGACGCTGCCGCTGGCCTCTTACGTCGACGCCGTGACCGATGCGGTCGTCGCGGTGATCCAGCCCGGATTCCGGACGCTCTCCGCCTTGCTCGATGCGCCGATGCGCGGCGCGCGGCTGGCGCTTGCCTGGCTGCCCTGGCCTGCTGTGATGCTGGCTGTCGCCGCGCTTGCGCTGAAGTCGAGCGGCGAGCGCCTGGCGATCTTTGCCCTGCTTACGCTTGGCTACATTCTGCTCGCGGGGTACTGGCCGCAGAGCATGAACACGCTTGCGCTGGTGCTGCTGGCCGTGCCGATATCGACCGTGCTCGGCTTCGTCCTCGGCGTCCTTGGTCATGCCCGCCCGCGTTTGCGCCCGGTATTGCTCGGCGCGCTCGACCTGATGCAGACGGTGCCGGCCTTCGCCTATCTCATCCTGCTGCTGCTTCTGTTCGGCTTCGGTCCGGTGGTCGGGCTGATCGCCTCGGCGATCTACGCGACGCCGCCGATGGTGCGCAACACCATGCTCGGCCTCGACCGGGTGCCGGCGGCAATCAGCGAGGCCGGCCTGATGAGCGGCTGCACGCGCCGCCAGCAATTCTGGCAGGTCGAGGTGCCGACGGCGCTGCCGCAGCTTCTCGTCGGCTTCAACCAGACGACGATGGCCGCACTTTCGATGGTCATCGTCGCGGCAATCATCGGCGGCTTCGAGGATATCGGCTGGGAGGTCCTGTCCTCGATGCGCAAGGCCGAGTTCGGCCAGAGCATCCTCTCCGGCCTGGTCATCGCGCTGCTCGCCATCCTCATCGACCGCCTCACCATCGGCTTTGCCAGGGATCCCGCGACCGGTCCGACGCCTGCCATGCGGTGGATGACATCGCGGCGGCTGATGTTGGCGCTGGGGCTCGCCCTTGCGATTGCGATCGTCATTCGCCTACTCGCGCCGGATGCGGCACTTCTGCCGGAAACCGGACTGCGCACCGAGATGGGCGCCGTCAATCAATGGCTGCTCGGGATTGTCCGTGACTACGCCTGGTTCTTCGACGGCGTGCGCAACGCCGTTCTCTATTGCTTGCTTCTGCCGATGCGGATCGGCATTTCAGGCGCTGCCACGCCCGCCATCTGGGGCGTCGCGCTGTCGCCGACGATGGCGGCGGTCTATTTCGTCTTGGTGCTGGCCCTGGCCGGGCTGGCGATACGCCGTTTCGGCGGGCAGGGAGCGTTGGTGATGCTGGCCGCCGGCCTCATCCTCTACACCGGCTTCCTCGGCCTACCCTGGCCGATCTTCATCCTTGCCATTTCACTCCTTGCCGGTCAGGTGGCCGGTCGGCGGCTCGGCCTCTTCGCCCTTGCCGGTTTCGCGCTGATCCTGGTCAACGGATTGTGGCCGCAGCTGGTGCAGTCGCTCTATCTCTGCACGCTGGCGGTTCTGCTTTGCCTTTTGGTCGGCGGCGCGCTCGGCACATGGGCGGCGCATAGCGATCGCGTCTCGCACATTCTCAAGCCGATCTGCGACGCGTTGCAGACCATGCCGCAATTCGTCTTCCTCATCCCGGCGCTGATGTTCTTCAAGGTCGGCGAGTTCACGGCGCTGATCGCCATCATGCTCTACGCCATCGTGCCGCCGATCCGCTATGTCGAGCATGGTTTGCGGCATGTGCGCGCCGATGTCGTCGAGGCAGTCGAGCAGATGGGCGCGACACCGTTGCAGACGCTGCTGCAGGCCAAGCTGCCGCTTGCTCTGCCGGTGGTCATGCTCGGCCTCAACCAGACCATCATGGCGGCGCTCTCGATGCTGGCGATTGCCGCCCTTGTCGGCACGCGCGACCTTGGCCAGGCGGTCTATGTCGCGCTCGGCAAGGCCGATGCCGGCATGGGCCTCATCGCCGGCCTGTCGATTGCCTTCCTGGCGATCCTGGCCGACCGGCTCATCCAGGCCGCGGTCGCGCGCTCCACTTCTGCCTAAAGCGCGTCGCGATGAAACGGATTCAGGCGACGCGCTTTAAGTCTTTGTTTTGATACATGTCGTTATCCAAAACCGCTGCGCACTTTTGGGCGACATGCATTTAGGCAATTCCGAGAAAAGCCGTTACGCACTTTCCTCGAATTGCTCTGGATCTTCCGCGCTGATCAGACCGGCGCCGGCATGCGGCCATTGGCATGCCTCTCGTCTTCTGCGGCAACGGTCACCCTGCGGCGTCGGAAAGCCGGCAGTGGGCTCAGCGTGAACAGGCCGTAATAGACGATGAAGGACGCCATGAAGTAGGGGCCGAGCATTTCGACCTCGAAGAAGGAGCGGATCAGCATCAGCCCGATCGCGCCGGCAAGCACCACCGAATCGGCGCTCCATTCTCCGAACACCACTTTCGATATGTGGCCGTAGAAAGCGCGCAGGATGACCAGTGCCAGCAAGGTGACGCCGATGAAGCCGATCTCGACCAGCGTCTCGACATAGGTGTTGTGGAAGTGGAAGCCGGAGCGCGTCGAAATGTAGAATTCCGCCCACAGCCGCTCCGGATCGGCAAAGCCCTGCACCCAGTAGGCGGCGTAGCCATAGCCGAGCAGCGGATGCTGCTGCGCAGCTTCCCAGCCCTGCTCCCACAGATAGGTGCGGCCGGTGAGCGTCGAATCCTTGCCGAAAAGGCCGAGCACGACATCCAGCAGGCCAAGGTTGAGCGCTGCGACCACACCCGTCACCAGCGCGCCGGCGCCGACGATGAACAGCACGCGACGATAGCGCCGCGAGAGCACCTTGGTCATCGTCAGCAGCGCCACGATGCCGATCACCGCCGGCAGCGAGGCCACCGACGTCGCCGAATGGGCGATTGCCAACATGTAGACCGACAAAAGCATGATCGGTGCGGTCCAGACGAAGCCCAGCCAGTTGCGCCGGTAGAAGATCAGGAACGCAAGGCAGAAGAAGATGCCGAGCGAAGAGAAGAACCCGATCTGGTTCTTGGAGCCGAAGGCGCCGACGAAATTGACCGTACCGTCAAGGGTATCGAGCGCGTAGCCGCCGACGCCTAGCGAATAGAGCAGAACGAAGAAGATGCCGATCAGCGAGCCGACCACCAGCGTACGCACGTTGATGGTGCGCGCCGCGACATAGGCGCAGACGATGTGCGAGGAATATTGCACCGCCGCGCGCGCGCTGATGCCCGCCGCCTGGGACCAGAACACCGAGAAGCACACATAGGCCGCCAGCAGTATGGGCAGCCAGGCGCTGGAGAGTTTCCAGGTGAAGCGCCGATAATCGACGAAGAGCAGCGGCAGCCAGACGGCGTAGTAGGCGAGGATCAGGATCTGGCCGAAATTGGGCGAGTAGGCGAAGGCGACCATGGAAACCGCGACGGCGAAGGTGCCGTAGGTCTCGTTGCGATCAGGATCGATCAGAATGGATTTCGGAATCTTCATACCGGATTTCTGTCCGTTGAGCCCTTCTGTGTACGGCCAAGCCTTGATGCGCGACCACTTGTATTGTGCGCTGCAGCATAATCTACCGCCCTGCCGTCGGCGGATCAACCTGATATGTTGTCGCGCGCAACGAACCGCTCTAGGCCACGGCCCGGGCGCGCTGCATCTGCCGCTGCAGGAAGCGCCGGACCGGCTCGTCATAGACGCGCGTGGCGATGTCGGCGATGAGGATGACCGTGGCCGCCATCACGATACCGAACCAGGGATGATGCGCGAACGGATCGATCGAGAAGGCCTTGCCGGCCCCGGCGATGATCATCAGCATCGGCGTGTGGATGATGTAGATCGGGTAGGAAATCCGCCCGAGCCAGCCATAGAAGAATGACAGAAGCGGCGCGGTCGGCGCTGCCGCGCCGGTCACCACCATGATCGGGAAGACGATGACGATTGCGGCAAGGTCGTAGAGGATGCGCGCGTCGCCGGCCGGGGCAATGGCGAAGACCGCAAGCGTGAGCAGGATCGCGCCTTCGACCCAGACGCCGCGCCGCAGGAAGCCGAGGCTGTCTTGCCAGCGCGCCATCGAACGGCAGAGCAGCACGCCGAGGAAGAACGAGAAGGCTACGCGCGGCAGGCCGCTGAGGATCGTGTTGCCGGTCATGCCGAAATCGAGCGTGCCGGCGAAAATCGCCGCGACGACGAGCAGCACCAGGCTGACCGCGATGATGCCCGTCAGCACGCGTCGCGACAGCAGGAAAAAGATCGCGACATAGGCAATGTTGACGATGAGCTCGAAGAACAGCGACCACGAAGCGGGATTGAGCGGGAAGATCGTGTGATAGGCATCACTGACCAGCGGGATGAAAAGCATGCCGGTCGTCAGTTGCATGCCGATCTCGGACAGCGGCATATACTCCGCCGGCATCAGCCTGTTCTTGACCAGCAGATAGAAGAAGCCGAGCAGTGTGCCGGCGAGATAGAGCGGATAAAGCCGGATCAGGCGGATGGCCACGAACGAGCCGAAGCCCATGCCGTTCTCGATCTTGCGGTCATAGGCATGCGCGATGACGAAGCCGCTGAGCAGGAAGAACAGATCGACCGCGAGATAGCTCGACGGCAGCACCTTGCCGTCGGCCAGGAACGGCGAGAAGTGGTAGAGCATGACGCTGATCGCCGCCACGCCGCGGATGGCGTCGAGGTTCAGATACACGTGACGCGGGGCTGCGGGCTGCATGTTATGCCTTCAAGCGGTGCAAAACAGATCGCTCGTTCGCGCCTAGAGCATGATGCCGAAAAGTGTGAAGCGGGTTTTCGGATGACATCATGCTCTATCTCTTTGATTTAGAGCCAGATTCAGATTTCAGGTCGATCGACCTGAAATCAACCGTCTCTAGGCGAACGAGCCTGACATGTTCCTTCCGCCTCCGTTCCTCGGTTCGCGCTTCGGGCAGGCCCGGGTGGGCGACGCTACTGGCTGGCCGTCGGCGCCAGCTTCACCTTGATCACGTCGCCCGGCAGCACCGGCGTGTCTTCCTTGGCTTCGATCTCGCTCGTCTTGCCGTCGGCAACCCGCACCAGCGAATAGAGCAGGGTCGGCTCCTGGCCGCCGGTGATGCTGGCCGCCGTCGCCGGGTCCGATGCCTGCGCGATCAGGCCCTTCTGCATGCCGACCTTCAAGGCTGCCTCATTCAGGTTCGCTTCCGTTTGCTGCCGATCGGCGGTGAGGCTCGAACCCAGTGTGTTGCGGGCATCGATGGCGTCCTGCTCCGCCTTGCTGATCGACTGCTTGGCGGTGAGGATGGCCGTCTCAAAATCCAGGATCTTGCCCTGCAGGTCGGTGACCGTCTGCTGCGAGGAAAGCAATCGCGCATTGGCAATCAAGCCCTTTTGCGCCAGCGGTCCGATGCTGTCGGCCTGTTGCACCGCCAGATCGACTTGCTTCTGCTGGTTCGTGATCTTCTTTTGCAGCGATTCGATTTCCGACTGCAGAACGCCCTTCAAATTATCGAGCGCATCGAGCTTCAGCTTCAGCGACTTCTGGTCGGAAACCAGGATCGCCGTTTCGTCGGCGACGATGGTCGGCAATCTGGAATCGCCCTGAATTTCCTGAGGCACCTCGAAAGTCGTTTTCCCGGCGAGGTCGGCGTCGATGCGGGCTCGCTTGACCATCAGCCGCAAGCGCTGGTCGTCATAGATGTCATAGCTGCCCTTCGCGGTGATCAGATCCTTTTCGAGCTGCGGACCATAGTCGGCGGCGCGCCGGATGCCGCCGGCAATGCTGATTGCCTTGAGCACCGTCAGATCGGGCACGAAGGGAAACTGGCCGGGGTTCTGGACTTCGCCCGAAATGTAGAACGGCCGGAACTGCGCCATCTCGACCGAGGCTTCCGGCTTGTCGGGCAGTGCCAGCTTACGCTGCAGAGCAAGCCCGATCGCCGAAGCAATCTCCGCCGTCGTCTTGCCGGCGGCCTGGATGTCGCCGACGAAAGGCACCGAGAGCGTCCCTGCCGGGCCGACCGAATACTCGCCATTGATGGCCGACCAGTCGCGGAACGTGCCGTCGACCGTCTGCCATTCGGCGACCCGGATGTTGAGTTTGTCCTGCGGGCCAAGCTGATAGTCGCCGGCGGCAGCGAGCGGCGGCAAGGCCAGCGACGCCGCAAGCAAGATGCCCGCGAAGCGGGCTGGGGTCCTGGATATGAGACTGCAAGCAAAAGGCAGTCCGAAGAGGTCTTTTGTCAAATGAACGTTTCCGATCCGCTTTGGCCCACCCGCCCGATGAGATCATTGCCGGATGCCTGCCCGAGTTCGGCGGGGCAGGCCCGTCGGTCAATAGCTGCCGCGCGACATCCACACGGCAGGAACCGTCTTGAAGATGATGCGAATGTCCTCGAACAACGACCAGTTCTCGACATAGTGGCGGTCGAAGGCGACGCGCGTGTCATAGGATACGTCGTTGCGGCCGCTCACCTGCCACAGCCCGGTGAGGCCCGGGCGCGACTTCAGGTAATAGACTGCGGCGCTGCCGTAGATTTCCAACTCGTCGCGCACGACCGGGCGTGGGCCGACAAGGCTCATGTCGCCCTGCAGGATGTTGAGAATCTGCGGCAGTTCATCGAGGCTGAGCTTGCGAAGCACCTGGCCGACGCGGGTGACGCGCGGATCGTTTTTCAGCTTGCGCGTAGCGATCCACTCGGCATTGGCCTCCGGATTGGCCGCCAGATATGCGTTTAGTACACGCTCGCCGTCCGTCACCATGGTGCGGAATTTGAGGCAGGAGAAGATCCTGCCGCCGCGGCCGATTCGCTTGTGGCCATAAAAGATCGGACCGTTGTCCGAAAGCTTCACCAGCAGAGCGACCATCAGGAAAAGCGGGCTGAGCAGAACCAGCCCCGCCACGGAACCGACAATATCGAAACTGCGTTTGAGCAGACCGCCGATGGGGGGCGGAAAATCAATGCCGACCTGCGAAAAACCCGCGTTAGCCGACTTGGCGACGTCCCTCATGCAAAAGCTCCATACGTTGAACGGATGGTTTACGGCAAGATATCAAAAAAATGCTGCAGCGCAACACACAATTTCCCATTGCGTTGAAATGTTCACGTCATGAATTGACTAAATAATAAACCCGCCTTGCACAATTTTTCACCTTTGTGGCACGTTTATGACAAGGTGAACGTAAACCATGAAAATGTAGTCCGAATTTTGGGCAATTTTTGGACAGTGCATTCTTTGCTGCAGAAGAAACGCGGTTGCATGCCATCGGAAGCACTCGTCATGGTAAGTTATTCGGGTAAAATACTAATCAAAGTCGTGAGTTTTACTGAGGTGGCATGCGCCCCCATTGAATAGCTGTCAGGGTCGGAGTGTGCGGCGCACCATGCCAGAGTCGATCTCGTAAAACCTTTGGAAACCATAGCTGTCCGGCCTTGCTTCGGCCGGCACGCCTTAATAGAGTCGCAAATTGTTCCTGTCATAGTCTGCATGGGTAAGAAAGGCCGGAAGCAACCGGCCGGATTGGGCAGCCAGAAAAAAGCTCTTTGGCGCAACGGGGAGTTACGCGGGTGGGTAAGTCGCAGCTTCTGCATGCTCGTCTCGGTTGAGGGGCGGGCGAACATGTCTCTGCCAAAATTCATCGTCGGGATGATGTTCGCGCTCGCGATCGTCATTGGCTGGTCGTATTTCAACGGTGCATCGCCGGGCACCATCGTCCTGCGTGCCGTCATCTGCGCCGTGATTATCCAGGCTGGCTATTTTCTTCTGGTCTTTGCCATGATTGGCAGAGCCACGCCGACATCGGCCGGCAAGGCCCGCGAAGCCGACCGCGGCGCAATCCTGAACAAGGCCGCCGAAGGCGAGAAGCTAAGCGCCAGACGCGGCCTCCACTGATCGTTCGACCGACGCCGGCACCAATCCTGTCTCGACCGATGGCGCGGTTTCGCGCCCGGCCTGCTCGCCGGACAACATCCTGGCAAGGCGGCTGCCGGCTTTTGCCTTGAGTCGCTGATATTGTCCGACCTCGACGATGCGTCCGTTCTCGATGGCCACGACCCAGTCGGCAAAGGCGATCATCGAGGGCCGGTGCGCGATGGTCAAAATCGTCATCCGGCCGCGCAGCGCCTCGATCGACTGGGCGATCAGCGACTGATTCTGCCAGTCGAGCGCGCTCGTCGCCTCGTCGAGGATAAGCAGCGAGGGCTTGCGCAGCAGCGCCCGCGCCAATGCGATGCGTTGCCGCTCGCCGCCGGAAAGCCGGACGCCGCGGTCGCCCACCACCGTCTCGAGCCGTAATGCCAGCCGCTCGACGAAATCGGCCGCATGCGCATTCCGCAGCGCCGTCCAGAGCGCATCGTCGCTGGCCTCAGGCGCGGCAAGGCGCAAATTGGCGGCGATCGTGTCGTGCAGCAGGAACACATCCTGCGGCACATAGGCGACCTGATCGCGCCAAGCTCTGCGATTTTGTGCCGTGATCTCCATCCCGTCGGCCAGGATCCGGCCTCCGGTGGGTTCGAGCAGGCCGAGCAGCATGTCGGCGATCGTGCTCTTGCCGGAACCGGAAGGTCCGATCAGCGCCGTCACCTTTCCGGCCGGCAGGCCGAAGGTGATATCGCTGACCACAGGTCTTCCGTCACCCTCGCCAAAGGCGAAAGACACATCGCGGATGTTGAGGCCGGTCTCGAGCGACAGTTTTGCACCTGGCTCGGCAACGCTCTGCGCCGGCTCGCGTTCGGCGTCGAAGCGGGCCTGGAGGCTTCGCATCGAAGCGTAGGCCGGCAGGTTGATCAGCACCTGCTGGGTCTGAAGCTGCATGTCCATGAAGCGCGGCGCGACCCGCATGAAGACCAGTAGCAGCACGACGATCTCGGCCAGCGACAGGTGGAAGCGGACCAGCGCGATATAGATGAACAGGCTGAGCCCGATCACGCTCGCCACCTGGAACAGGGCGGTGCCGAGCGAGGAGTTGCGGACATAGGCGATGTTATCGGCCTTCATCCTGTCCAGCGTCGCGCCGAGCTCGGCAAAGTAGCTTGCCTCGACATTCAGGCTTTTCGCGACCTTGATGCCGCCGAGGAACTCGGAGACAGTGCGGTACTGGTCCTGCCGGTTGCCGGTCAGCGTGCGGCCATAGGCGCTGGCGCGCGCCCGGAACGGCTGCAGCGCAACCAGCAGCACCAGGCCGATAAGGATGGCGAAGGAGGTCATCACCGGCGAGATGAACAGCGAGACCACGAGATAGCCCGTCAGAAGCAACGTGGCCTGGGTGAGCATCAGCAGCGAGAAGGCGGCCACCTGCACGCGGTCGACGTCGCCGTTCAGCGCATGATCGAGATCGGAGCTGCGGATGCGGGTGAAAACCCCCCAGCGCGCCTTGCCGACGCTCTCGAACAGGTTCATGCGCACGCGGTTGACGAAATCGTAGAGCAGCCGCGCCATGTAGACCGACTTGAAGCGGTTGGACATCGCTTGCAGCGCCACCAGCGCGACAAGCAGGCAGAGCACCGTCGCGAGCGACAGCGTTCCGCTGGGCACCAGCCAATGCAGGGCCTCCGGCACTCGCACCGCGTAATCCTGGTCGGCCTTGCCGATCAGGCGCAGCAGCGGGACGAGCAGCAGGATCGAGAGGCCTTCGGTCAGGCTGCCCAGGATCAGGAAGGTGAGCGCCGTCGCCGTCCGCCGCCCGCCGACATGCGCCATCATGGCACCGAAGCCGGCGATATCCCGAAACAGCGACAGGCGAAGCTTGGAGGACCAGCCCATGTGCTCGCTCACCTTGTCCCGGACGCCAGATCGGCTTCGATCGCGGCGACCGCTTCATCGATCCGGGCGAGCCCGGCCGGCACTTCGAGGCGGCTGACGCCGATCCGCCCGGCGATCCGCGCGCATTGACGCAGATGGGCGGCGGCGAAATCGTCCGCCAGCGCCTGCCGGCCGAACCGCGTGACATACGAGAACCTGATGATCGCCGGCAGCGCGGCGCCTCCGGTCAGCGGCGATATTGCCGCCCGCTCGCCGCGCTCAAGCATATAGAGGCGCGATACCGGCACCGCCTCGGCGGCAAATCCGGCGCGCAGCCGATGCTGCGCCTTGTCGATTTGCGGATGCACCTGCGGCCGCACGTCCGCCTGCTCGAGGCGAATGGCGCCGGCGGTGTCCGCGGCAAGCTTGAGCTGCGGAAATCCGGGCAGGATCATCGGTCGGCCCGGATCGGACAAATCCAGCGCCACGACATCGTCGGCGAGTAGCCGATGGCCGGCGCGGATCATCGCGCCCGCCGTCGTCGATTTGCCGGCGCCCTTGTCGCCCATGAAGATCACGCTCTCGCCGCCGACGGCAATGGCGCTGGCGTGCAGGACGAGCAGCCCGCGCTGGTGCAAAGCGAGCGCCATCACCGGCCCGAGCAGCGGAAAGGCAAGCAGCGGATCGTCGATCCCCGGCGCCGGATCGACATCGATCCGGTTGGCGCCGCTAATCATGAAGGTGCCGACCGCCTGCCATGCAAGATACTGGCGCATCGGTTCGAAGCGGAACGCCGCGGCGCCCTGCGATGCGGCGCCGGGAAAGTCGACCGGCCCGACCGCGATCTCCAGGTCCGGCGTCGCCGGCGCTGTCGGTTCCAGTTCCGGCAAGGCCACTTCGGAGCCGATCACCAGCCCGTAGGCCTGGTAGAAATGGCGGACGCGACCGCTCGGCGTCATTGTATCAACGGCAGGCTCGGGCCGCGCACGGGAAGCAACCGGGAGATTCATGCAGGGCTTCCATGGACTTGCCGCAGCCAAAGCGACAGCGATATCGAGCGCCAGATATGCTGGACGTCAGGCAGCGTCGCCTGCTCGGGCTGGCGCAGAATGCGGTCATAGACCGCGTTCACCTCAGGCAGGTTGACATAGGGCGCGATCCGTTCGCTGTCCGATATCAGCAGCCTGTCCAGAAGCTCGCGGTGGTTGCCGAGCATGCCTTTGACCAGGTTGGCTGTGAAATCGATCTTGTCGCGACGCCATTGCACGGCCGGCGGCAAAACGCCTTGCATGGCCCGGCGCAGCACATGGCGGCCGAAGCCGTCCTTGAGCTTTTCCTCGCCGGGCAGCGACAGGCAGAATTCGACGAGCGGCTTGTCCCAGAACGGATAGCGGGGCTCGACGCCGAAATTGGCGGCGGCCTTGTCAAGGACCTCGAAGGCGTGCGGCACCAGGCCGGCGGACAATAGCCAGCGATGCGTCAGCGCTTCGCTGGCGCTGACGGCGGTGGGCATGTAGCCACTGCGATGAAAGCGCTCGGCAAGATCGGTACGTCTGGCAAGATCCGGATTGACCAGGCCCGCCCAAGCACTGCGGGGCGCTGGCGCCGGCTTGTGCCGCACCTTGCCGACGAAGCGTTTGGCCATCGCTCTCATCCTGGCGATCCGCCAGGCCGGTCCATAGATGGTCAGGAACTTAAAATAGAGCGGGAGCATGCCCTCGCCATAGGTGTTGGCGGCGCTGTGCAACTCGCGCCACAGCTCAAGCCACCTGCCGGCATTGGCGAGTTCGTGAAGGTGCCCATGACCCTGCGAGACGACCTCGTCGCCGCCATGCCCGTCGAGAAGCACCTTGACGCCTTTTGCGCCCGCTGTGCGGTAAAGGTCGCGGGTCAATGACAGGCCGGGTGCCAGGAACGTGCCTTCCTGTTCCTCCAGGATGCGTTCGAACTCGGCGAAGGGCGCGTAATTGCCGACGGCAATCAGCGTGGCGTCGAGCGGATAGTCGTCGAGCACCACATCGATGAACGGCTTTTCGTCCATCGGCGAGCCCTTGTCGAAGACCAGCGAGAAGGTCTTGAGCTTCGGGTTGCGCCTCGCCGCTGTCCGCAGACCTGCAAGGCAGGCGATCGAGGATGAATCGAGCCCACCGCTCAGCATGGCGCCGACGGCCGGCGTGCCGCGCATCCGGTTCTCCACCGATTGCGCGAAGAGATGCCTGAATTCTTCGGCTGCGTCGTAGCGCAGCGACCGCTGCGACGGCTCGATCTGCCAGTAGCGCCGCAGCACCACCTGGCGGTCCGCTACCATCAAGCTGTGCCGCGCCGGCAGGCGGAAGATTTCGGCATAGGGCGTGGCCTGCTGATCGTCCGGCAAGCCGGCGAGGAAGCCGGAAATCTGGTGCTCGCTGAGGCGCCTGCCGACGCCGTCCAGTGCCAGGATCGGCCCGATCTCGGAGGCAAAGGCAAAGCGCCCGCCGTTCGAATGGTAGTAGAAGGGTTTGACGCCGAAATGGTCGCGCGCGCAAAACAGCGCCCGGCGCTCGCCATCCCATATCGCGAAGGCGAAATCGCCCTGCAGATAGGTCGGGCAGGCCTCGCCCCATTTGAGGTAGGCGCGCATGATGAGCACCGCGTCGGCGATCGACAGGTCGCGCAGGCCGAGCCGCGCCAGAAGCTCGTCGCGGTTGTCCAGCCGGCAATCGGCGGTGATGGCGAGCTTGCCGCCGGCCATCGTCAGAGGGCCGGGGCCGTCATCGCCGGTCGTGTCGAGCCAGGCGTGGCCAAGCGCCACGCTGCCTTCCGTCCACCATGAGCTGCCGTCGCGGGCGCGGTGGCGCATGCGCGAAAGCATCTGCTGGATATCGCCGGCCGCGGCGGGCCGGCCGTTGTCGTCAAGCACGATTCCAGCGACGCCGCTCATCGGTCACGACCCATGGTCGACCAGATGGGCAAAGCCGTTGATCGAGCCGCCGAGCACGATGTGGTTGCCGCTCATCAACCAGGCATGCGCCTTGAGCTCGCTGCCCGTTCCCCGTTCGATGCCGATGCTGATTTTCGAGCTGTTGCCCTGGCGGGCGAGCAGATATTGCCCGGCCAGCGCCTGGGTGAGACAACTGGCGCCCGGCACGAGCCGCGCCGCGGCGGCAACGCCCCAGGCGACGCGCCGCAGGTCGGCGACGCTGGCGTCGCGTCTGGCGTCCAGCCGTGTGACTACGTTGCGGACACGGTTGTAGGAGGAAAGCGTCAGCGCGAGGCGCACAACGCCCACCACCGTCAGGCAACGCGCCAGAAACAGCATCTCCTGGCCGCTCAGCGAGCGGAGCCTAGACCAGTTCCTCACTGTGGAGCCTCGCAAGCCCTGCTTCGGTCAGCCCCTTCAGCAAGCCCTCGACGTCGGCCTTGCAGCGCTCGGCATCGACATCGTAGCGCGCAAACACGGCGCTGCGGATATCGAGGATAGACCGGGGCTCCTGGATCTGCTCCCAGATGAAGGCGCCGACGCTGTTCAGGCTGTAGTAGACATTGGTTTTGAGGTGGAGCAGCGCCACTCCGGCGCCGAATTCGCAGGCCACCGCCTCGCTGGTTGCGATCACGCGGTCCTGGTCCGAAGGGTTCCAGTGCATCCTAAAACCTCGTTGCTGGCCCACCGCACCCTTTCGCCGGGATCGGTTGCCCGCGATCCTCGGCAGGAAGCCGGGGAACACCGCCCCCCGGCTCACCTGTTGGGGGACATCCGGGGCCCCAACTTAGACGCCCGGATGCCTGTAAGCTTAAGAGAAAGTCAGCTCGCCGACCGGCGTGTGTGCGGGAAAGCTCGCGTCGAGCGCCGTCGTGCCAGCACCGCCCTGCGTGATGGTTTCAATCGAACCGTGAACCGTCAGGCTGGGGGTCTCGTACTCATGCTTTTCAACATTCTGTTCCATTGTACTCTCCAACTAAGGACTGGAAGCGGCTGCAGAACGCCGCCAGCATATAGCTATGCTGCAATGCAATTGCTGCATGGCAACATTCATGAGTCAAGCCTGATTTACCAAGCATTAATCAATTCTTGGTTGCGCCCATCTTCCTTGGCGATCAAGCCTTGAGCGCTGTTATCGTAAACCCCAACCATGCTGGAGTTCAACCGCAGGTCTTTGTCGCCTAGATAAGCATTTGATTTATTTATAATAATTTTTTGGGTGAGAAATTCGCTTCGCAGATGCGAAGAAATTGCTGCAGAAAAACCTCATTTTCCGGCTCGCCGGAGGGGTCTCCGGGGTTGTCTTCAAAAGTGATTGAACGTGCGCTGATTTTAAACGCAAGGGTTGCGGCGACAAGGTGGCCAGAACCGGACACCGGGCGGCCGTGATAATTTTTCGATGCTTTTCTTCGCAGTTGCGGTATAAGCCCCTCGGGCGGCATTTTGTGGAGAACGACATCGGGCATGGCGATGCAGGATGGCTCGTATGAAAGGCTGCGTGCCGCCGGCTGTGCCGATGAAGTCGCCTATGTGCAGGCCTGTCTGAGGCTGTTTTTCGCGCCGGACGCCAGCATGATCGCCGGTCGGGCCGATATGGCTGCACCAGCAATCTCGGCGGCAAATGTCGCCGACATCGCCAGGCTGAACAAAGTAGCCGTCTTCCTGCTCAGGGCGCTCGCGCGTGCGCCCACCAGCGCGGCGCCTCCGGAGTTGCTTGGCTGGCTCGACGGCTACCGTCGGCGCACCATGTCGATGAATGTCGCCTGCCTTGGCGATTCGATGGCCATCGACCGCGTGCTGCGCGACAGGCAGGTCGATTTCGTCTTTCTCAAGGGGCCGCTCCAGCAGCATCTCCTCTACGGCGACCATTTCATGAAGCCTTCCGGCGATGTCGACATACTGGTTTCGCCGGCGAGCTTCGCCGCGGCTCGCGAGGCGTTGCGCACCATCGGCTACGAGGTTGCCGGCAAGTCGCGCTCGGTCTGGTGGGTGCGCTTTCTCGGCGAGCAGCATATGGTTCGCGAAGATGGCGCGAGGGCCTCGACGGTCGACCTCCACCACCGGCTGCAGCAGCCCGGTTCGCCGAGCCCCCGCGACACCGACGGCTTCCTGCGCCGCAAGCGCCAGGTCGAGGTGGCCGGCGCCGCCATGCCGATCACCTCGGCGGCCGACACCTTGCTTTTATCCTCGATCAGCGTCGCCAAGGCCTTCTTCAATCGCGAGCCTTGCGCCGGCTATGTCTGCGACGTCAGGGCCAGCGCCAGCCGCCTGAACGAGGCCGAGCAGCAGACGGTGCTTGACCACGCCGCCGAACAGGGGCTGGCGGACACGCTGCTTTTGGGACTGCGCGCCGCCGACGTGCTGCTCGGCGCCGCCGGCACGCTGCTTTCGGATCGCGCGGCCCGCATTCTGGCGCGCATCGACAATGCCGATCTCTTCCACATGGTCATCGCGCCTTGGCTTGCGTCGCTGCGCTGGCCGCAGCGCCGTCATGTGCTGTGGGAACTCTGCGGTCGCGAGCCTGTCCGTTACCTGGCCGAAGCCGGCTGGGCGGCCTCCGCCGACCTCAGCCGGCGCATCTTCGAGCGCCCGGCCGCTGTCGAGCCGGTGCGCGGCGGCACAGTCAAGATCGCGGGCGGGGCAGCCACTCATGCAAGCGAAAGGTGAACCCATGCCCGTGACGACGTCCATGACGAGCCCGGGGGTCTGCGTCATCATCGCCGCCCGCAATGCGGCGCGGACGATTCCCGCCGCCATCGCCTCGGCGCTGCGCGAAGCCGAAGTCGCCGAAGTCGTCGTGGTCGACGATGCCTCCACCGACAACACCCGGGATGTGGCTCTGGCCTCCGACGACGGCAGCGGCCGGCTTGCCGTCATCCGCCTCGACGTCAATCGCGGCCCTTCTTCCGCCCGCAACGCCGCCATCCAGGCCTCCAAATCGCCCTTCATCAGCATTCTCGACGCCGACGATTTCTTCCTCGAGGGCCGCTTTCGCCGGCTTTTCGCCAGCACCGACTGGGATTTCGCCGCCGACAACATCATGCTGATCCGCGACGATGCCGCGACCGACCTCGCCAAGGTCGCCGCGCCGCCTTTCGCCGCCGATCCGGAATTTCTCGATTTCGAGCGCTTCATCGATGGCAACATCTCGCGCCGCCGCGTCCGGCGGGGCGAGCTCGGCTTCCTCAAGCCGGTGATCAGCCGGGCCTTTCTCGAGCGGCATGGGCTGACTTACGATGAAAACCTGCGTCTTGGCGAAGACTACGAGCTCTATGCGCGCGCGGTCGCCTGCGGGGCGCGGTTCAAGATCATCAAATCCTGCGGTTACGGCGCGATCGTGCGCGCTGATTCGCTGAGCGGCCGTCACAGGACGCAGGATCTGAAGCGTCTTGCCGACGCCGATCTGGCGCTGCTTCGGATAGACAGCCTTCCGGAGCGCTCGAAGGCCGCGTTGCGGCGCCACGAGCGCCATGTCCGCGACAAATACCGGCTGCGCAAGTTCCTCGACGTCAAGGCCGAGCGTGGCCTGGCGTCGGCCGCGGCTTACGCCTTCGCCAGCCAGTCGAATCTGATCCCGATCGTTCGCGGCGTCGCCACCGACAAACTCGACGCGCTGTTCCGCCGCACCGGGATTGCCGCGGAAAAGCAAATGCCGCCGATGCGCTTCCTGATGACGGCAACCAGTGCCGCAAATGAGTGATAGCGCATCACCCGGAAGCCGCCAGCTCTCAAAAAATCCGCATTCCGAAAACTATGATGTTGCCTAGTGGCTGCGGTAATGGCAGTCTATGTTGCAATGCAGCAATTTCGAAAGGCCGACAGTATGGCTTCGATTTTTGGCTTCAGATCCCGGGATCCGGCTCGCGACCGGAACACCGATCTCCAGCGTTTCGACCGGTTGGCGAAGCTGTTCGACCAGATCGCGGCCGAGATCGAGGCGGAGAAAACCGGGCTGGAGAATCGTTATAAGTCGACGGCCGCCAACGCAGCCTTTCTGGTCGAAGCGATTGAGAATGGTTCGGCGTCGACCAGCAAGGGATCGGATGTCAACGCGATGACCAACTCGATCCTGAACTGCGAGCGGCGCATTGCGGAGCTGGCTCGCCAGAATGGTCTGATGAAGGAACTGCGTCGTTCGCTCGACGCGATTGTCGAGGATGGTTCCGATCAGTCTGCCGCACAGTCCGCGGCAAGAGGCTGACGGCGCCTTCAGCTGCCGTTATCGGTACGAGACGTTAGAGGAGTTAAAAGGGCGCAGGATCAGAAGCGGCTCGCTCATGCGAACCGAGGATGACTTTGGGTTGGGCGGACAACACAAGGTGAGTTTGTTATGAACGTAGATCCGAACAACACCTCCACCGTGGCGGTTTGCGAGATGTCGCATGCCCCATCGAATGGATTAACCAGCCTGCTGCTCGGCATGGTCGGCGCCCTGCTTGCGATCGCGGCGACTCTTGCGGCGAGCTTGCATCCCGCGCACGCGCAGGGAGTGCAGCAAGAGCTGCAAAGCGCGCCGTCCTTCGTCGACAATTTCTCGAATTTCGACCGCTCCCGCTGGTTTGTCTCGGACGGCTGGACCAATGGCGCCCATCAGAACTGCACCTGGTCGAAGGACCTTGTTCGGCTTTCCGATGGCGTGCTGTCTCTGGGCTTTGAAAAGCGCAAGCTGAAAGACCGCGAGTTCGCCTGCGCCGAGATCCAGACCAAGCAGCGCTACGGCTACGGCGTCTACGAGGCGCGCATGAAGACCGGTACCGGCTCTGGCCTCAACGCCGCCTTCTTCTCCTATATCGGCCCCCAGGACAAACAGCCCTGGGACGAGATCGACTTCGAGGTCCTCACCAAGGATCCGTCGAAAGTCCAGGTCAACAGCTATATCCAGGGCAAGCCGAAGAACGGCAAGCTGGTCGACGTCGAGGGCGGCGCCGACAAGGGTTTCAACGACTATGGCTTCGTCTGGGAGAAGGACCGGCTGCGCTGGTACCTCAACGGCAAGCTCGTCCATGAAGTGACCAACCCCGACGAGCTGCCGACGCATTCGCAGAAAATCTTCTTCAGCCTCTGGGGCAGCGACAAGCTGGCCAACTGGATGGGCGCCTTCGTCGATCCCGGCAGCAAGGTGACCATGGAGGTCAAGCGAGTGGCCTTCACCGCTTTGGGCCAGCCGTGCCAGTTCCCGGAATCGCTGGCATGCAGCATAAGTAACAGCAACTAGGGGCATGATCCCGAACCGAAGGACCGCGTCAGCGAAAAGTGGGAACTGGTTTTCGGATAAGATCTGCCTGACAAGCCAGGCCGTTGGGCCTGGGGGACATCTGAACCGGCCGGACCGCTTTTGTGGCCCGGCCTTTAACAGGAACAAAACCGAATGAATTTGACGGTGTTTGGGATTGGCTATGTCGGTCTCGTCCAGGCTGCTGTGCTTGCCGAGGTCGGCCACGAGGTGGTTTGTGTCGATATCGACGAGAAGAAGGTGGAGCGGCTCAATCAGGGCCTGATCCCGATTTTCGAACCGGGCCTCGAAAGCCTCGTCAAGGAAAATCACGCGGCCGGGCGCATCCGCTTCACCACCGACGCGGCCGCGGCGGTCAAGCACGGCCAGATCCAGATGATCGCGGTCGGCACGCCGCCCGGCGAGGACGGTTCGGCCGATTTGAAATATGTGCTGGCGGTGGCCGAGACCATCGGCCGCGAGATGGACACCCCCAAGATCGTCGTCGGCAAGTCGACCGTGCCGGTCGGCACCTGCGAAAAGGTGAAGGCCAGGATCGCCGAGACATTGAAAGCGCGCGGCCGTGAGGATTTGAGCTTCGACGTCGCTTCAAATCCCGAATTCCTCAAGGAGGGCTCGGCGGTCGCCGATTGCATGAAGCCGGACCGCATCATCGTCGGCACGTCCAGCGAGGATACCGAGATGGTGATGCGCGAGCTCTATGCGCCGTTCAACCGCAACCACGAGAAGATGATCGTGATGGATGTGCGCAGCGCCGAATTCACCAAATACGCCGCCAACTGCATGCTGGCGACCAAGATCAGCTTCATGAACGAGATGGCCAATCTCGCCGAACAATTGGGCGCCGACATCGAGGAGGTGCGCAAGGGCATCGGCTCAGATCCGCGTATCGGCTACCACTTCATCTATCCCGGCCTCGGCTATGGCGGCTCGTGCTTCCCGAAGGATGTGCGCGCGCTGATCAAGACAGCCGAAGGCGTCAAGTTCGACGCCAAGCTGCTGCGCGCCGTCGAGGAGCGCAACAATGCGCAAAAGTCGGTCCTGTTCGACAAGGTCAACCACTATTTCAAGGGCGCGCTCAGGGGCAAGACGTTCGCCGTCTGGGGGCTCGCCTTCAAGCCCAACACAGACGACATGCGCGAGGCGCCGGCGCGCACGCTGATGGAAGCGCTGTGGGCAGCCGGCGCCAAGGTGCAGGCCTATGATCCCGAGGCGATGCAGGAGTGCCAGGCGATCTACGGCCTGCGCGAAGACCTCCTGCTCTGCGGCACCAAGGAGGCGGCGTTGCGCGGCGCCGACGCGCTTTTGATCTGCACCGAATGGAAGAGCTTCCGTGCGCCGTCCTTCGACGCGCTCAAGGATGCGCTGACCACGCCGGTCATCTTCGACGGCCGCAACCTCTACGATCCCAAGGTGATCGCGCGCTACGGCATCGAATATTTCTCGATCGGCAGGATGGCGGCATGACAAGGGCTGCTTGCCTCGAGCGGAGCTGCCGCCGCCATGTCTGTAAAACCACGCCGGCGAACGGCGCATCGGCAATGGTATGAGGTCACCAATGGCTGCCCCGCAGAAACCGACGGTCACCGTTATCGTCCCCACCTTCAACAGGGAGAAGTTCCTGCCCGAGTGCATCGGCAGCCTGCTGCGGCAGACCGTGATGCCGGATCAGATTCTGATCGTGGACGACGGCTCGACGGACAACACCGGCGCGGTGGCCGCATCTTTCGCCGCGCCGGTGGAATATTATCGCAAGGAGAATGGCGGCAAGTCGACGGCGCTCAATTTCGCCTTGAAGCACTGCACGGGAGATTTCGTCTGGGTATTCGACGACGACGATGTCGCGCACCCGACGGCGCTTGAACGTTTTCTGGCTGCGTTCGAGCGGGAGCCGACAGCCGATTTCGCTTTCGGCGAATATGCGCGTTTTCAGCAGTCAGCCCAGATCGAAGAGCAGAATTACGAGATCGTTGCCTTCGACCACGTCAGCCAGGACAATTTTTTCCCATCGCATCTCGAATACTGCCACGTCCATCAGCCGGGCCTCCTGGTGCGCCGCAAATGCTACGACGAGGTGGGAGGCTTCAACGAAACCCTGGTCCGGTCGCAGGACTACGAGATGATGCTGAGGCTTGCGCGCCGGTTCAGGAGCGTCAGGGTCGACGGCCTCATGTTCTTCCAGCGCCAGCACGACATGGTTCGCGGCAGCACCAAGGTAGTCATTTCCTATGCCAACCGGATAAAGGCCTGGGGCTCATACGACCGGGCGATCATGGAAGAGATCTACAAGTCGGTCGATCTCCACGAGTATCTCGATCGCTCGGAACAAGCCTTGCCGAAGACGGCGGATCTCGAGATGCAGGCACTGCTGCAGCGTTCGAGCATCATGGCCAGGAAGGGGCTATGGCATCACGCGGCCGAAGACATCCGCCGCTACGCCTTGCTTGCCGAACGAGCCGGAAAGACGTCCCTGAGCGACAAGGAACGCGCCATCGTGCGGCGTACGTTCGAAGCTTACGACACGGGTCTGGCGTCCGCCCCGGCCGACGAATTCGTCTCGGCGGTGAAGGCATGGAAGTCGGGAGCCCTGAAGGCCGACATCGTCAGGGAGTACATGCATTCGTTCCCGCACTATCTGGCGCGGGACCTGAAGGCGGGAAAGGTGATCCCGGCATCGAAGCTGTTGCGGGAGTATTCGACGCTGTCGCTCTCAGCCTCGGTCGGCCGGTTGTACCAGGCAATGACTTCGAAGCTTCCGTCGGCACGCAGTGCCGGCTGATCGGCGTGGATGCCCGTCCGCCGGGCCGAATTAGAGCAATTCCAGGAAAAGTGTGAAACGGTTTTCCGTCCGGAATTGCATCAAAACAAAGAGATAGAACGGTTCGGCGTTTCCGTGAAACATGAACCGGGCCAGGAGCAGAACGATGAAAGTGCTTTTTGCAAGCGGCAACGGATATATTCCCGAGTTCACCGGCGGCGTGCAATCCAACACCCACCATCTGGTCGAGCAGCTGATCGAGCACGGTCACCAGGCGTCGGTGCTTGCCTCGCTGTTCGGCGATGGCATGTTCGGCTTCAAGGCGCGCGCCAAGATGAAGCTGCTGCGGCAGCCCGCGGTGGTCGACAATTTTCCCGGCTACCCGGTGATGCGCGCCTGGTTCCCCTGGGACGCGGCCGGCTTCGCCGTCGAGAAAACCAGGCCCGATGTCGCCGTCGTGCAGTGCCACAAGTCCGTCCCGCTCGGAAAGGCGCTTCTCGCCGAAGGGGTGCCGCTGGTCGTCTATCTCCATAACGTCGAATTTCATGAGCTCGCCGGCGATCCGCGCGAGTTGCATTCGGCTTTATACATCGCCAATTCGGAGTTCACGGCGCGCACCTACAAGGAAAAATTCGGCATCGAATCCACTGTTCTGCCGCCGACCATCAACGACGCCCTCTACTGCACGCACACGACCGGCGAATTCGTCACCATGATCAATCCCTATGAGGAGAAGGGTTTCGAAACAGCGGTGAAGATTGCGGCCGCCTGCCCGGAGATTCCGTTCCTGTTCGTGGAAAGCTGGAAGCTCGACGACGACCACCGTGCCCGTATCGAGAAGACCATCGCACCGCTCTCGAACGTCTCGCTTGAGAACCGCACCAACGACATGAAGACGGTCTATGGCCGCACCAGGATCCTGCTTGCCCCCAGCAAATGGGAGGAAGCCTGGGGCCGCGTCGCATCCGAGGCGCATTGCAGCGGCATCCCGGTCGTCGGGTCGAGGCGCGGCGGCCTGCCCGAAGCCATAGGTCCCGGCGGCGTGGTGCTCGACTATGAGGCTCCGGTTGCCGACTGGGCTGCGGCGGTCAGGCGCCTGTGGGACGATCGCCAGGAATACGAACGGCTTTCGGCAGCGGCTCTTACCTTCTCCAGACGCCCGGAGCTCGATCCCGCGCGGCAATTGGTGGTGTTTCTCCAATTACTCGAAAGAGCGGCCCGGCTTGACGTTCGCCGCGCTGCGTAGCTTGCCGAACAAAGAGACGGAGCCACCTTGCTGCAGTGCACCAAAAATGTTGCGACGCAACAATCCCTGCATTAGGTTGCGCCGACAGGAGTCAAAATTCATGCCGCGTGTCTCGGGCCTTGCCGGTGATATTTCCAGCCTGATGGACAATTCTCGACACCGCCAGATGAAATGGTTTGGAGGAAACCGTCCGGCCAATTTTTGGGCGAGAACATCCTGCCTATGAGGATTTGTTTCGTAGTCGATAAATTTCCCACTTTGTCCGAGACATTCGTGCTCGATCAGATTGCCGGATGCCTTGAAAGGGGGATGAAAGTCAGTGTCGTCTGCAACGAGATGGCCTTTGGCAAGGACAGTAACGTGGACGATGCACGTTGGCGGACGTTACATGGGCCGGTCGTTTCCTGGTGGGGTGGCCTGAATCGCTACCGCTCGCTGCTCCAGAAATGGTCGGGCAGGTTTTGGGACAAGCTTTCGACCAGCATCGACCTGGCCAACGCGCGCAAGCTGCGAAACGTCGATGTGATCGTAGCGCATTTCGGCCACAATGGACTGCGCGTCGCTCGCATCATGAAGCGGCGCAGGATTTCCGCCCCTTTGGTGACCATATTCCATGGCACCGATGTCGGCAGGCCGATGCACGACAACACACTCGGCTATTACCGGCCTGTTTTCGAAAAAGGGGTTCTCCAGCTCCCTGTGAACGCGTTCTTCCGTCAGGCCTTGATCGATGCCGGTGCCGCGCCGACGCAAGTCGTGGTCCACCACATGGGCATTCGTCCTGGCGAGATCGAATATCGCTGGCGCTCCTGGCAGCAGGGCACGCTGTCCTTCATCTCGGTCTGTCGACTGACCGAGAAGAAGGGGGTCGAATATGCGCTTCGTGCCCTCGCTGGCCTGCCACACCGCGATTGGATCTATTCGGTGATTGGCGGCGGAGAATTGTTGCAGGAATTGAAGCTCACCGCCATCGATCTCGGCATTGCCGACAGGGTGACTTTCCTTGGACCGCGTCCGCACGGCGAGGTCAAGCAGCGCCTGCGTGAGGCCCATATCTTCCTTCTGCCAAGCGTCGCCGGGCGAGACGGCGATCTGGAAGGAATACCGGTTGCGCTCATGGAGGCAATGGCCGGCGGCCTGATCGCCGTCAGTACCTATCATTCGGGGATTCCAGAGCTGATCGAGGATCAGAAAACAGGCTTCCTCGTGCCCGAACGGGACATCGCCGCGCTTGCTGGCAAACTTACCTGGATCGCCGAGAACCCGGGCCTGTGCGAGCCGATAGCGCTTGCCGCTCGAAGGAAGGTCGAGGCCGATTTCAATGCGGATATCTTGAATGAACGCTTTGCGCAGATCGTTGCGCGGCTAGGGCAAGGCGGATCCATCACATGAATGCCAATCCGCCGCCCCCGCAATTCGGTCGCGTAGCCCTGCGCGGCGGGCTGGTCACGGCCGGTGCGCAAGGCTTCAAGATGGCGATCCAATTCCTTTCGGTCGTCATCCTTGCCCGACTGCTTGTTCCCGAGGATTTCGGCCTGGTGGCTTCCGTCGGGCCGATCGTGGCCTTCGTCGGCCTGCTTCAGGATCTCGGCCTTCAGCAGGCGGTCATCCAGCGCAAGGAGATCGATCAACGGCAACTCAACCAGGTCTTCTGGCTGAGCGCGGTTGTAGGCCTGTGTGCCGCGGTCGTCGTGGCTTGCCTGGCCCCCGCCATTGCTGCTTTCTACGGCGATCAGCGAATGTGGGGGATAACACTTGCTTCCGCCGTGCCTCTGCTTTTTGGCAGTCTTGCCGCGGTGCCGCTTGCTTTGATGAACCGCCATCTGCAATTCGGCCAGCTTGCGCTCAACGACACAATCACTGCGGCCGTCGGACTGATCGCTACCGCAACCGCGGCGTATATGGGGCTTAGCTACTGGTCTCTGGTTTTGGGCCCGGCTGTTTCAGCTGTCGTCGCGCTGGTTGCCGGCTGGTTGGTGACACGCTGGACGCCGTCCTGGCCGAATCTGAAGGTCGACGCCGACATATTCAGGTTCGGCGCGAACCTTACTGGCTTCAACCTTGTCAATTTTCTCTCGCGCAACCTCGACAACATCTTCATCGGAAAATATTCCGGCGCGGTCGAGCTTGGCTACTATGATCGCGCCTACAAGCTCCTGCTTTTTCCGCTGCAGAACATCAATCAGCCGCTGACGCGTATCATGGTGCCGCTGCTCAGTCGCATCCATGAGGACAGGCAGCGATTTCGAGACATCTATGTCCGGACAAACTGGCTGCTGGCCGTTATCACTATGCCCGGCATTGCGACTTTGACACTGACTTCGGAGCAGGTGGTCAGGCTTCTCTTCGGCGAGCGCTGGATGGCTGTGGCGCCGATTTTCGCCTGGCTGGGCATCGCCGGGCTGATGCAGTCCGTATCGAGCACCACGGGGTGGATATTCATCTGTCAGGGCAAGACGAAGACGATGTTCCATTGGGGCATCTATTCGTCGCTGACGACCGTTGCCTCCTTCATCGTCGGCCTGCATTGGGGCGCCATCGGCGTTGCGGCTGCCTATGCCATCAGCGGTTATGTGCTGCGCATCCCGGTGCTTACCGCCATGATCCATCGTGTCGGTCCGGTGACGGCCGGCGATTTCCTGGCCATACAGGGGCTCTTCATCTTCTCGTCCCTGCTTGCCTGGCTCTCGTATCTGTCGCTGCCGGCGTCGCTGACCGGCCAGTCGGACCTGCTGGCGATCCTTGTGGCGGTTGCCCTAAACTACGGCTTCGCCTTGGCCCTCATGCTTGCTGTTCCGCAGTCGCGCAAGGCTTTGTTCGCCACGCTTGCCAACGTCGCTCGCAACATTGGGTGAGCGGTTGGCTACCAAGGGCGACAACTGCCCGGTTGCCGACATTGCCGAGGCATGCTCCTCCAGCACGGCCTGAAGGCTTGCCCGGCGATAGAGGTCGAGGTCGTCGATGAATCTGCCGAGTTTTTCGGCCGCTTCCGATGGCGTCACCGTATCGATGTCGAGCAGAAGGTCGGCGACGCCGATGTTCCTGGCGACTTCCTTGGTTTTGAATTCATAGGCGATCGGCAGCACCGGCGTACCGACGCAAAGCGACATGATCATCATATGCATGCGCGTAGCGACGACGAAGTCGCAACCCCTTACCAGCGCCATCAGTTGGTCGGGCGTATGAAATGCGGCGTCCACACTGACGTGTTTGGCGATCTCCTGATCGAGTTCGGCCACGATCGCGCGTGCAGTTTTGGCGTCGTCATGGGCATATTCGGGCACGCCCTGGCAGGTTGAAACGAAGGTCACCTCCTTGGCATGGTCCCTGACAAGAATTGTGGCGATCTCCCGGATCGAATCGAGATAGCGGCGCATGCCATCCTCACCGTCGCTGACGAAGCTCCAGTGGCGGACGGAAATAGCGACGCGGCCCGTCGGCGCCGGTGCGCTGCCGAGATGTTTCTTGATCCTGTCGGTATCAGCCAGGGCAAAGACGGCATCGGCGACCACGTGGCATTTGCCCGGGTCTTTCACCAGGTCCAGCATGTGATTTCTGGATCGCTCGTCACGCAGCAGGATGAGCGGAGCCCGATCAAAGATCGGGCCAAGCTCCTGGCGGTTATAGCTTTTTTTGAACGGGCCGAGCGATTGCGTGAAGAAGATGGGATCTTTGCCCAGGATCGCATCGATACGGAATTGATTGAGCCGCTTTTCAAGATCGTAGTTCTCGACGAGATAGGTTCCGCCCGTCGTCACCACCAGGTCCGCGCTTACATAGGCGTCAAGGCCGCGGCGGTCGCTCTGGCTGAAAAAAACGCTGTTGGCGGCACCGTTTTGGGCGAAGCGACGCAAGGCGTGGAAGACCCCCCAATTGTAGAGTGACTTGAGGCGGCCCTTTATCCCGCCGCCACGCTTATCCCTGAACAGGGATTCCGCCAGCAGCTTGTGGAATTCGAGATCCGGGTAATCCTTCTTTGGGTAAAGGCGGGCGGCGACGTCGGGTTGACTGTCGAAAACGAAAAACTGCACATCGCCGCCGGCGATCGATTTGAGAATATGGCGTATAGCCAACAGGATCGCGGCATCGCCAGTGTTCAGACACACCGTGTTTTCGACCACGACTTTCATGGGGTACCTCGTTTCGCGTCCGTGGCCAGGCCAGCGGCGGTTAAGACGGCACAGTTGCCGAAGTGCTGCCACGCGGTCCGCGTCGCGATTTTTGGCATGCTGCACGCACCGCTAGCCAGCGCGGAACCCAGATCGATGCCAAGGTTAAGAGTAGCGTATCATTTTTGCAGTGCAACAAAAAATGTGCGGGCGTTTGCTACGCCGCACCAAAATTGTTGCGATGCAGCAAAAGCTGTACTAGCATCCTGACGGGTGGGCCCAACAGGGTCGAGTTACATGCTGCATGTCTTGTACCTTGTGCATGACGTATCCGACCCGGCGGTACGCCGGAGGGTCCAGATGCTCAAGGCAGGCGGCGCCAGGGTTACCCTGGCGGGCTTCCGCCGCACCACCAGTCCGGTCGCCGAGATCGAGGGTATCGAGCCTGTCGACCTTGGCGCGACGCGCGACGGCCGATTCGCGCAGCGCATCGGCGCGGTCGCCAAGGCAGCCGTGTCGATCGGCGCGAAACTGGGCGCCATGCCCAGGCCCGATCTCATCATCGCGCGCAACCTCGAGATGCTGGCGCTGGCCCGCCGCGCCAATGGCGCGCTCGGGGCAAGCGTGCCGATCGTCTATGAATGCCTGGATATCCATCGCCTGGTGCTGCGGGACGATTTTGTCGGCAGGACGCTGCGTGGCGCGGAGCGTCGTCTTGCCCGCGACGTGAAGCTTCTGGTGACCAGCTCCCCGGCCTTCATTGCCAATTATTTCGAGCCGTTCGGGCAGATCGTCGCGCCTGTCGAATTGATCGAGAACAAATATTTCGAGACCGCGCCGGTTGTCGCCGCGGATTCCTTCGAGGACGACAGCCCGATCACGCCGCCCTGGCGCATCGGCTGGTTCGGCGCGCTGCGCTGCCGCCGCTCGCTGGAACTGCTGGCCGATTTCACCCGCCGGCAGGCGGGACGTTTCGAGGTCGTGCTCAGAGGCCGTCCGGCACTGTCCGAATTTCCGGACTTTCACGGTTTCGTCGAGGCCGAGCCGTGGCTTTCGTTCCGCGGGCCTTACCGCAATCCCGAGGACATGGCGGCAATCTACCGGGAGGTGCATTTCTCCTGGGCGATCGACTTCTTCGAAGCCGGCCAGAATTCCGAATGGCTGCTTCCCAACCGCCTCTATGAGGGCTGTCGCTTCGGCGCCGTGCCGATCTCGATGGCGGACACCGAAACCGGCAGGTTCCTGAAGCAGCGGGACATCGGCGTGCTTCTGTCCGAAGCGACGCCCGAAGGCATCGAGGCGACGCTCAGCCGGATGGACCAGGATGCATATCGCGGTCTGAAGTCGCGGGTGTTGGGCGGCAATCCGAGGACGTGGAGCTACGACAGCAGCGACTGCGCGGCCTTCGTCGAAAAGCTGCGCGGTCTCGCCACCATACCTTCGACTTTTGCGTCGGCGGCGGCGGCATGATGGTAGAGGACGCACAAAAACCGATGACGCAGGCCGCCGCATCGATCCTGATCGTCATTCCCTGCCTCAACGAGGCGGCCCATATCGGCGGCCTGCTCGGCCAATTGCGGCCCGCGGCTGCGAGGCTCGGCGGTCGCATCATCGTCGCCGACGGCGGCAGCACCGACGGCACGCAAGCGATCGTCGAAAACATCGTGGCCAAGGATCCGCGGGTCATCCTGATCGCCAACCCGAAGCGTATCCAGAGCGCCGCCATCAATCTGGCGGTGGCCACCCTCGGCGACGGCGCCGATTATCTCATCCGCATTGACGCCCATGGCGGTTATCCGGACGATTACTGCGACCGGCTGGTCGAGGAGGCGCTTGCCACCGGCGCCGATTCGGTCGTCGTTTCGATGCTGACCGCCGGCACCGGTGCGGTGCAGAAGGCAGTCGCGGCGGCGCAGAATTCCAAGCTCGGCACCGGCGGCTCGAAGCACCGGCATATATCCGAGGGCGAATGGGTCGATCACGGCCATCACGCGCTGATGCGCATCGCCGCCTTCAGGGATGTCGGCGGCTATGACGAGAGTTTCAGCCACAACGAGGACGCCGAGCTCGACTATCGCCTCCGCCGGGCCGGCTATCGCATCTGGATGAGCGCCAGGACGCAGATGGTCTACTATCCGCGCTCGACGCTGAAGGGCCTCTATTTCCAGTATCTCGGCTATGGCCGCGGCCGTGCCAGGAACGTGTTGAAACACCGGATGGTGCCGAAGCTGCGGCAGATGATCCCGCTTCTGGTGGCGCCGGTGGTGCTGTTGGCCCTGTTCTCCTTCGTGCACTGGCTGGCGGCGGTGCCTTTCCTGCTGTGGGCGGCCGTATGCCTCGGCTACGGCCTGGCGACGGCGATACGCCAGCGCAATGCCAGCATCGCGCTGGCCGGCGTCTCGGCGATGGTCATGCATTTCGGCTGGTCCGTCGGCTTCTGGCAGCAGCTTTTGACGCCTCGCCTGCAGCGCAAGGTGGCATGATGGCCGGCCGCTCGATCGACATCTGCATCTGCACCTTCCGCCGGCCGGAACTGGCCGACACGCTGCGCTCCGTCGCCGTGCTGGAGAAGCCGGCGGGATTGGAGATCGGCGTCGTCATCGCCGACAATGACGATGAACCCGGCGCGCAGAAGGTCGTCAAGGCGCTGGCCGAAGAATTGAAGCTGCCGATCCGCTATCGTCACGCGCCGGCGCGCAACATCTCGATCGCCCGCAACGCCTGCCTCGACGCCAGCGTGTCGGACTTCGTCGCTTTCATCGACGACGACGAGACCGCGTCGCCCGGCTGGCTGGTCGAATTGATGGCGACGGCCGATGCCACGGGCGCCGCGGCGGTGCTCGGACCGGTGCGGGCGCACTATCGCCAGGACGCGCCGGGCTGGATGCGAAAGGGCGACTTCCACTCGACCTTGCCGGTCTGGGTGCGCGGCGAAATCCGCACCGGCTACACCTGCAACGTCCTGCTCAGAATGACCGATGCGAGCTTGCGCGGCCGGCGCTTCAGCCTGGCGCGCGGCCAGACCGGCGGCGAGGACACCGAGTTCTTCGATCATATGGTCAAGGCCGGCGGCCGCATCGCCTTTGCGCCCGACGCTTTCGTCGACGAGGTCGTGCCGCGCGCCAGGGCCGCGTTCGACTGGCTGCGCCGCCGCCGCTTCCGCTTCGGCCAGACGCATGGCCATTTGATCGGACACGACACCGGCGGCGTGCGCCGCGCGGGCCAGGTTGGATTGGCTTCAGCCAAGGCCGCCTACTGCTTCGGCATGGCCATTTTAACCGCAATCAGCCCGGTGCGGCGGAACCGCAGCGTGCTGCGCGGCATTATGCACGTTGGTGTTGTCAGCGGTTTGGTCGGCGTCCGCGAAATCCGCCAGTACGGCCTCACATCGCCAGAGCAAGGGGACAAGCGTGCAGCCTGACGTCAGCTTCGTCATCGCCGCCTATAACGCCGAGGCGACCCTCGACCGCGCCATCGCCGGCGCGATCGCGCAACGTGGCGTGACCGTTGAAATCATCGTCGTCGACGACCAGTCGTGCGACGGCACGCTGGATGTGGCGCGCGCTTATCCGGAAGATATCGTCAAGGTGGTGGCGCTGCCCGCAAACTGCGGCCCGGGTGGCGCCAGGAATGCCGGCCTCGACTTGGCCCAGGGACGTTGGGTGGCGGTGCTCGATTCCGACGATGCCGTGCATCCGGACCGTCTGGCGGCGATGATCGCGCGGGCGGAAGCGGCCGGCGCCGAGATCGCCGTCGACAATGTCCAGGTCGTGCGCGAGGACGGGACACCCGACGACATCATGTTCCCGACCGGCTATCTGGAAAACCTACGCGAAATCTCGCTTGCCGATTATATCGCCGGCAATCTGGTCTTCGAATCGCGCTTCAATCTCGGCTACCTCAAGCCGATCTTTCAGCGGCGGTTCCTCGACGACAAAAGGTTGCGCTACGACGAGAAGCTGCGCATCGGCGAGGACTACATCCTGCTGGCGAGCGCGCTGGCCAGCGGTGGCCGCTGTGCGGTCGAGCCGACCGTCGGCTATGTCTATCACATCCGCACCGGCTCGATCTCGCGCGTGCTCGAATTGCACCACGTCGAGGCGATGGTTAAGGCCGACGCCGCGTTCGCGGCGGCATATCCCATGGACAGCGGGGCCCAGGCGGCCTTCGCCAGGCGCGGACGCAGCTTGCGCAAGGCAGCATCGTTCCTGAACCTGGTTCAGCACATCAAGGCGCGCGCGCCGCTCAAGGCGATAGTCGCGGCGCTCAGGGATCCGGCCGCGGTCAGGCACATATCGATGCCGATCGCGGTCCGGCTCAGAAGGGTTGCGGCGCAGTTTTGCCGTGGGAACGGGGAGATGAAGCATGCGGGCGATTTTTCATAGCCGGCGATAGGTAGAAATCGTTTCTCTCAGAAGGAATACCAGATGCAGAAAGTCAGGAAGGCAGTCATCCCGGTGGCGGGGCTCGGAACGCGGTTTCTGCCGGCGACCAAGTCGATGCCCAAGGAAATGCTGCCCGTCGTCGACAAGCCGGTCGTGCAATATGCCGTCGACGAGGCGTTCGAGGCCGGCATCGAGCACATCGTCTTCGTCACCGGCCGCAATAAGGCGGTGATCGAGGACTATTTCGACCTGCATCCTGAACTGATCGGCACGCTGGAGCAGACCGGCAAGAAGGCGCAGTTGCAGTCGCTGGAAAACCTGCTGCCGGAGGCCGGCGCCACCAGCTTCATCCGCCAGCAGTCGCCGCAGGGCCTCGGCCATGCCGTATGGTGCGCGCGCGACGTGATCGGCAACGAACCTTTCGCGCTGCTGCTGCCTGACATGGTGTCCTTCGGCGGGCGCGGCTGCCTTGCCGAGACGGTCGATCTTTATCAGCGGACCGGCGGCAATGTGATAGCCGTCGAGCGCTGCGACCCGGCCGAAACCAGCAAATACGGCATTGTCGGCCGCGGCGACGAGGTCGGCTCCGGCTTCAAGGTCACGGCGATGGTCGAAAAGCCCGCCCCCGCCAATGCGCCGTCGAATTTCTACATCAACGGACGCTACGTGCTGCAGCCGGAAATCTTTGCCCTGCTCGGCAACCAGCAGCGCGGCGCCGGCAACGAAATCCAGCTTACCGACGCCATGGTGCGCCTGGCTCAGAGCCAACCCTTCTACGCCCAGCCTTTCGATGGTCGCATGTTCGACTGCGGCTCCAAGGAGGGCTTCATCGAGGCCACCATCGCCTTTGCTCTGGCACGCGACGACATGAAAGGGCCTGTCTTCGAAATGCTGCAGCAATTTGTCCGGTCGCATGAGCGCCGGGAAGTAGCCGCATAATGCCCATCTTTCGGGTGCATATGCGAACTCGCGATGGCGCGACAGCCACACCAGCGCCCGGGCCTTCCGGCCCGGCGCATCCTGGCAACAACGTTGCGCGGTCTTTTCTGGTCACGACGCCGATCTATCAAGGCCGATAGCGCCTGCAACCTGGAATTGGACCGAACATGAACTATGCCAACTTCCCTCTCGACAAGAGGATGCCGTTGCCCGGTGCCGATCAGGAAAAGGGTGAAGACTTCATCGACGTCGAGCGTCTGCTTGGCATGGCCGCCCGACAGGCCAAGGTGGTGGCGGTCTGCGCCATCATCGGCCTGTTCCTGGGCGTGATCTATCTGCAGACCACACCCAAACAATATCTGTCCGTGGCGAGCGTCCTGATCGACGAGGGCATGAACAAGGTCATGGATGATATCTCGGCTGCCAGCGTTACGCAGCAGACCGACGCGACGATCCTCAGCCAGATCGAGATTCTTAACTCGGCGCGGCTGGCGTCGGAGGTGGTCGACAAGTTGAAGCTCGACCAGAACCAGGACTTCATGAACCCACCGCAATCGGCTTTGGCCAAGGGCATCGGGTTCCTGCGCGGCATCGTCGGCTATTTCCGCGGTAGTGCCGCCGATGACCTCCCCGGTATCCAGAATGTCGATGCCGCGACGCGCGAGGCCATGATCAAGACCGCGACTCACGACTACGCGGTTCTTACGCTGCAGACCGGATTGCTGGCGGATCGCGTCAGCCGCAGCAATGTCATCGGCATCGGCTACCAGGCGACAAATCCCGCACTCGCCACGGCCATCACGAAAGCCTATGCGGATGCTTATCTCGCCGACCAGCTCAACGCCAGCTTCGACGCTACCGAGCGCGCGGCCCTATGGCTGCAGGGCCGGCTGACCGAGTTGCGCGAAAGCTCGCAGGCCGCTTCGCTGGCGGTCGAGAAGTTCAGGGCCGAGCATGGCCTTTCCGCCAACAGCGACGGCCAGTTGCTGAGCGACAAGCAGCTCGCCGACCTCAACGCCCAGCTCATCGTCGCGCAGGCCGACACGGCTCGCGCCAGCGCCCGCTACCAGCAGTACAAGGCGATCGTCGACAGCGGCTCCGAAAGCGCCTTCAACGATTCGGCCATAGCGGCCGACCAGCCAAGCAGCTCGGTCATCATCGCGCTCAAGACCCGTTATCTGGCCATTGCGAAGCGCCTGCAGGACGTCGAGGCGAATTTCGGCAAGGATCACCCGCAGGCGGTTGCGCTGACCAAGGAGAAGGCAGATGTTTCGGCGCAGATATTCGGACAGCTGAAGCAAATCACCGAAAGCTACCGCAACGATTTCGAAGTGGCCCAGGCGCGAGAGACGGCGCTGCGCGACAAGATTTCCACCGCCGCCGGCAAGAGCTCGATCGACAACCAGTCGCAGGTGAAGCTGAAGGAGCTCGACCAGCAGGCGCAGGCCCTGACCACGCTCTACCAGACCTTCCTCAGCCGCTATGAGGAAGCCTCGCAGCAGCAGTCCTTCCCGGTCGGCAAGGTCCGCATCATTTCCGACGCGACGATGCCGCTGGCCGCCTCCAGCCCACGCACCCTGCGGGTGCTGGCGCTGTCGCTGGTGTTGGGCCTGATGCTTGGCGCCGGCTTCGGCGGCCTCAACGAGTTCAACGAGCGCTTCTTCAGGACGGGCGAGGATATTCGTGACCGCGCCGGCCTGAAGTTCCTCGGTTATCTGCCGACGATCGGCGGCGGCAAGGCCAGGGATGCCAAGGCCGACGACCTGCCGGTCGACGGCAAGGTGGCCAGCCTCTCCGCGGCCGAG
The DNA here is from genome assembly GCF_033977145.1 of Mesorhizobium montanum. Lineage (NCBI taxonomy): Bacteria > Pseudomonadati > Pseudomonadota > Alphaproteobacteria > Hyphomicrobiales > Phyllobacteriaceae > Mesorhizobium > Mesorhizobium montanum. The sequence continues at coordinate 173,360 of NZ_JAVIJF010000013.1, forward strand.
AAACGGGCGCGCATGCGCGTCAGCATCGACGCCCCGGCTTCGATGTTCGCCGAGACGCTGCGCAACGCCAAGATCGCTTTTGACGTCGTGATGGAGGACCGCAACTGCCGGGTGATCGGCGTGATTTCGGTGCTGCCTGGAGAAGGCAAGTCGACGGTGGCTGCGAACCTCGCCGGCCTGCTCGCTGTCAACGGCGCCAAGACCTTGCTCATCGACGGCGACTTGCGAAATCCCGGCCTCAGCCGCAGCCTCGGCATGGAGGCCGAACAAGGCCTGATGGAGGCGGTGGTCAACGGCCAGACCTGGCAGTCCGTCGGCAAGGTCGACCGCCAGACCAAGCTTGCGATCATTCCCGCCGTGCTGCGCGGCCAGTTCTCGCACACCAGCGAGCTTCTGGGCTCGGCCGGCATGCGGCGCTTCATCGAGAACGCCAAGGAAACGTTCGAATACATCATCGTCGACCTGCCGCCGCTCGGCCCCGTTGTCGACGCCAAGGCTTTCGCGCCGCTGGTCGACGGCTTCGTGCTGGTCACCGAATGGGGCCGCACGCCGCGCGCCATGGTGCGCTCGATGCTGGAATCCGAGCCCTATATCGCCAACAAGATCACCGGCGCGGTGCTCAACAAGGTCGATTTGAAGAAGCTGGCCAAATACGGCTCGCTCGGCGGCTCGGAAAGGTTCTTCGACCGCTACTCGAGCTACTATCTGGACAAGTCGGAATCGCGCGCCAAGCAAGTCGCCTGAGGCGGGCAGCGGTTATATGAAAGGCGAACTACTCCGCATCTTGATGCCGTAGACATCCCGTTGCCGTCTAGAGGCGGTTGCAGACCTTTGTGGTTAGCCGGAAGGCTTATCCCTTCGTCATCCTCGGGCTTGACCCACGGGTGTCCGGCACGGTTTATGCTTTCATGCGGCCGTCCGCAGGACAAGCGGCGCTCGTGCCTGCCTTCGCCGGTGCGCCGCACGTGTTGCAGCCGTGCCGAAGTCGAATCGAGGTTGGTCTGGCTGCGATGGTGGCTTGGATTGAAGGAGGTCTGCGATTGCGCGCCGATGCATCAGGTTGGTTCGGATCAACCGTGCGAAGGTGAGAGGGCTGGCAACGATCTTGTGGGCCTCGTGAGCCAGGCGCAGCAATAGGAAGGCGACCAGGGCGATGGTGATCTGAATGCGGACCGCCGTTTCCGAAGTACCCATGAAGTGGCTGATCTTCAGGGTTTGTTTGACCCAGCGGAAGAACAGCTCGATCGCCCAGCGGCGCCGATAAAGGTCTCCAATTTCCTGCGCGCTGGCATTCAGATCATTGGTGAATATGCGCAGCACCTTGCCTGTTTCGATGATGACGCGGAGCTCGCGCACCAGACCCGACATCGGGTTGCGGCGCGAGGCGGCGAGCCGTTTGGGAAGATATCCAGTCCGATCGCTCAAGATCGACGATCCCACAAGTACAGGGCGATCCTCGACGACCGCGAAAGGCGTGTTGGCCTTCAGCCGCGTGACGATACGGCAGCCCGCTGCATCAAGCGTCGCCCACCAGAGATAGTCGTAATAGCCGAGGTCAAACACGTAGGTCGCCCCAGCCTCGATCGGCATCTCCTTGGCGGCCGTAATGTCGTTGATGTTGGACGGCGTTACCATCAGGTACAGCGGCTGGTCGGCATCCGGGTCATAGATGATGTGGGCCTTGGCGCCGCACACGCCGGCGGAAAATCTCGCCCATTTGCCGCTCAAGCCGCTCAACCGCACGCTGGTCGAATCGATCAAGCGGATGCAATCCTTGACTTTCCGACGGTAGCCGGCCTGCAACTGGCCCATCAGCGCAGAAAGCAAACCGGCGAACACCGCCGCCGCCTCACGCGATGCATTGGCAGTCGACAGCGCCGACTTCGAGACAGTGCAACCGCCCAGATGATAGAGCTTGCCGGCGTGGCTCTGCAGGTTCGCCTCGATCTCGCGCAAGCCGCGCGCGCCGCAGAGTTGGCCAAGCAGCATCGCGATCAGATGGGCCTTGCACGTGATCGAGCGCTGGTCCTTGTCGGCATCGTGCCGCTCCACAAGCCCATCGAAGAGCGCCCACGGAATCTGCTTCAGAAGCGAATGAAAAACGGTATTTTGGTGCCGCACGTCGCCATGTCTCCGACCCGCCAAATCCTTGCCGAACCGCTCTACTCCTTGTTCGACAGCAGCCGGCCGTATTTGCCGACGATCCTGAGTGCTGTCAGCCGCCCAGTTTGCAAGGCGCCGGTGTCGATATCGAGCCGGCGTCCGTCGAGGGTCGGGACGTCGACGATCGTGTGTCCGTGCACCACCCACCGGTCGAGACGGTGCGCCGCCTGGAAGAACTCCTCGCGGATGTTGGTGAGGTCGCCCTCGTCCTGCGCCTCGAGCGCGATGCCGGGCCGGATGCCAGCATGCACGAAGACGAATTGCTCCGAGCACACCATCACCGGCAGCGTGCGCAGGAAGTCGACATGGCTGGGGGGAATGGCCTCGCGGATGCGCGCGTCCGCCTGCTCGCTCGAACCGTAGAGGCTTGTCAGACGATCAGGGTCGACGCCGTAGGAGAACAAGGTCTCGCGTCCGCCATAGCCGAGCCAGGGTTCACGCGAGAGATAACCGTCGAGATAGTTGAGCAGCGCGACCTCGTGGTTTCCCACAAGGCAGACGCGCAGGAAGCCTTTTGGCGGTGGCGCCATCAGGTGTTCGATGACGCGCCGCGAGTGCGGTCCGCGATCGATATAGTCGCCGAGCATGATGATGATCTTGCGGCTGCGGAACTGCCGCGCGTCGAGCTGGATTTTTTGTTCCAGCGCGCGTAGCTCGTCATGGCAGCCATGCACGTCGCCGATCGCATAGACGATCGTGTCGCGCATATCCATGACGAGGCGCTCGCGTGGCGCGGGTCGAGGCCGTCTCGATCGTTGGAACAGGTTCACGGATTGAGGCTCGGATACTTGCACTGATTTGCGCCTCGATATCATGCCGAATGCAAACAATTCCACACCGGCGCGCCCATCTCTCTGTTTTGGCGCAATTCCTGACGGAAAACCGCTTCGCACTTCTCCTGGAAATTGCTTCAGCCGTCGCTGAACGCGATCGGCCGGCAGTCGTGTCAGGCGGCGTTCAACCGATAGCGGAACAGCGTGTGATCGAAGAGCAGCCGGATGCGCGGCTCGGCCTCAGCCGCCACCAGCCAGCTCAGCGCGATCACGGCGGCGCCGACGGCGCGGCAAGATAAGGCACGCCGGCGCGCATCAGCGCGCCAAGCATCGCCGCACCGACGACATCGTGGATGAGATAGAGCGGATAGGTCATCAGTCCGATCCGGCGCCAGCCGCGCCAGGAAAGGTCGAGGCGCAGCGACCACGCCATCAGCGCAACAGCCGCGAGGAAGATGATGATCGGCGTCGCGTAAGGCATGGCGGCTCCGACGTTGATGCTGTGCACGTCGACCGAGCTCGCGATCTGCAGCGCGCCCACGAACAGGAACAGGGCCGTGAAGGCGAGGCGCGGCATGGTTGTCGCCTTGAAGCGCATCAGCCACAGAAGCACGCCGATCGCGAAGAACGCGCCATGACGCGTCAGCGTCAGCTGCAGCCAGCGCGTTTCGGCCAGATCGGCCCACCCGAGGGCGAAATAGAAGCACCGGAACAGCGTGCTGACCAGGCCGATGACGATGGCGACCGGTTCCATCAGGTCGAAGCGGCCGAGCCGCAGCAGGGGCCCAGACGATGGCATAGAAGGCAATCTCGATGCCGAGCGTCCAGTAGACGCTGTCCACCCATGGCTCGAAGGGCAAGAACAGCCCGGTGCGGACAAGGCGGATCACAGCGTCCGTCGGCCAGGAAAGGCCAACAATGAGCAGGACGATGGCGGAGAGCGGTGCGCAGATCCAGACCGCCGGCACCAGGCGTCGGAAGCGGGCCTCGAAGAACTTCAGCGGTGTCGCGTTCTCGGCGCTGAAGGCGATGACGAAACCGCTGATGACGAAGAACACCTGCACGCCGACCCAGCCGGAGCCGGCAAACGCCATTTCGGGATGGGGCGGGATGCCGCCGGTGGCGCGTGCTGAAATGCCGTCGGGGAAGGCCCAGACCCAGAAACCATAGTGATAGAACATCACCATGACGGCAGCCAGGAATCGCAGGATGTCGACGCCGCCGAATGTCGTCTTGTGCTGAGCCATGCCGTGCCTTCGGTATGGCCCCCCACGCGGACTTTAAGGTCTATTGCTGCATCGCACAACAAACGATTGCAGTGCGGGACAAATTCGTGAATTCGTCGTTAACGCCGCCGTCTGCCGGGCTGCTACACTCCGATACCACGTCCCTTCAGCGCCGCCGTGATCTCATCGAGGATCACGGGGTCGTCGATGGTCGCCGGCATCGTCCATTCCTCCTTGTCGGCGATCTTCTGCATCGTGCCGCGCAGGATCTTGCCGGAGCGGGTCTTGGGCAGCCGCCTGATTGTCACCACGGTCTTGAAGGCGGCAACCGGGCCGATGCGCTCGCGCACCAGCCCCACCACCTCGCTTTCGATCGAGCCGGTGTCGCGCGACACGCCGGCATTGAGCACGACGAATCCCAGCGGCACCTGGCCTTTCATGGCATCGGCAATGCCGATGACGGCGCATTCGGCGACGTCGGGGTGCGCCGCCAGCACCTCTTCCATGGCGCCGGTTGAGAGCCGGTGGCCGGCGACGTTGATGATGTCGTCGGTGCGGGCCATGACGTAGAGATAGCCGTCCTCGTCCATCATGCCGGCGTCCGCCGTCTTGTAATAGCCGGGGAACTCTTCGAGATAGGCTTGGCGGAAGCGGGCATCGGCATTCCACAGCGTCAGCAGGCAGCCCGCCGGCAGCGGCAGCTTGACCACGACATTGCCCAACGTGCCTCGTGGCACCTCGTGCCCGGCATCGTCGAGGATGCGGATGTCATAGCCCGGCATCGGCACGCCGGGCGAGCCGTATTTCACCGGCAGAAGCCCGAGGCCTGCCGGGTTGATCGTCATCGGCGAGCCGGTCTCGGTCTGCCACCAATGGTCGATGACCGGCCGATCGAGCTTCTGCTCCGCCCATTTGATGGTTTCGGGATCGGCGCGCTCACCGGCCAGGAACAGGGTGCGGAACTTCGACAGGTCGTATTTAGGCACGAACTCGCCCTTGGGATCCTGGCCCTTGATGGCGCGGAAAGCGGTCGGCGCGGTGAACAGCGCCACCACGCCATGCTGCGAGATCACCCGCCAGTAGGTGCCGGCGTCCGGCGTGCCGATCGGCTTGCCTTCGAACAGCACGCTGGTGCAGCCGTGCAAAAGCGGCCCGTAGACGATGTAGGAATGGCCGACCACCCAGCCGACGTCGGAAGCCGCCCAGAACACCTCGCCCGGCTTGACGCCGAACTCATTGTCCATGGTCCATTTCAGCGCGACCATGTGGCCGCCATTGTCGCGCACGATGCCCTTCGGCTGACCGGTCGTGCCGGAGGTGTAGATGATGTAGAGCGGGTCGGTGGCCAGCACCGGCACGCAGTCGACATTGGCGCCGGCCGCCCGTTCACGGGCAACAGCATCCGCATAGTCGATGTCGTAATTGTCCTTCATTTCGCAGCGCAGTTGCTCGCGCTGCAGGATCAGGCAGGCGTCCGGCTTGTGCTTCGACATCTCGATCGCCTTGTCGAGCAGCGGCTTGTAGGCGACGACGCGTCCAGGCTCCAGGCCGCAGGACGCGGTGACGATCAGCTTCGGCTTGGCGTCGTCGATGCGGGTGGCGAGCTCATGCGAGGCGAAGCCGCCGAACACCACCGAATGCACGGCGCCGATGCGGGCGCAGGCGAGCATGGCGATCGCCGCCTCCGCCACCATCGGCATGTAGATGATGACGCGATCGCCCTTGCCGACGCCGCGATGCCTGATCACCGAGGCCAGCGCGACGACCTCGCGCTTCAGTTCGGCATAAGTGAATTTGCGCACCGTGCCGGTAATCGCGCTGTCATGGATCAGCGCCAGCTGGTCGGCGCGGCCGTCGGCGACATGACGGTCGAGCGCGTTGTAACACGTGTTGCAGGAGGCGCCGACGAACCAGCGGCCATAGACGCCTTTTGTCGGATCGAAGACCTTCTCGGCCGGCGTATACCAGTCGATTGCCTTTGCCGCCTCGGCCCAGAACCCTATGGGGTCGCGTTTCCAGCCCTCATAGACTTCATGGTAGCGTGAGGCCATCGACATTCCTCCAAGGGACTTTTCGCCGTCTGGGAATAGCCTAGAGCAATTCCAGGAAAAGTGCGAAGCGGTTTTCCGTCCGGAATTGCGTCAAAACAAGGAGATAGAGCGGTTCGCCGTTTCCGTGAAACGGTCAAACAGTGAGACGCTCCGTGTCGCTTTTGCCGGCCATGTCTTCCTGCATTTTGGTCGACACCGCCAGCAAACTTCTCTGTTCAGCGCCTCCAGGGGAGGCGTCGCCGTCACTGTCCAGATTATAAGCCGGCTTAAAGCGGCAGCGCCGCCAGCATCAGCCCGACACCGCCGGCGATCAGGATAGCCGCCGCCAGCGCTTTCCGATGGCGCTCGAACGCCGTCGGAGCCCGTTCCCAATTGTAACGCATACAGATCACTCCCCAAAGCCCGGCGGACTCATAGCTTACTTAGGGGAAGGAAGGCAACTCTGGCGGGACTGGCCGCCTTGACAGTGGGCGCGACCGCCACTCATCCTCACATCGTGGATTGTTCTCCGGGGGGATCTTCGATGAAGAAAACCTACGAAAGCCGGTGCTGCTTAAGCATGAGAAGCTGTCGAATGTCGTGGCGGGGCCAAGCGGCCCGACAGGTCCGGTCCGCTGATGTTCTGGCCATTTCTCGCAAGACGGCCGCCGCAGCGGCGCAACCCCAGCGCGAGATATGGACAGCGCAAGGTTGGGGCGCTATTTGCCCTTGGGCGAAGGGGAGCGGGCGCATGGCTGAGATTGGTTCCGAGACGGTGCTGCGAATGGCCGACGACGCGTCCGTGCAGCATGTCGGCGATGGCGCCGTCGTGCTCTTGGCCCGCAGCGGCCAGCTTTACACCTGCAACGACACGGCCGAGGCTTTCCTCGGCAAGGTCGACGGCACGCGCAACCTCGATCAGATCGTCGACCTGTTGTCGGACGAATTCGAGGTCGACAAGGCAACGCTCGACGAGGATATGGCCGCGTTGGCTGCCGAACTGGTGGCCGAAGGCATTCTCGCCGACCCGGGCGCGTGATGGCCGACGGACCGTTCCTGCGCGGATTGTTCCGCGCACATTTGTGGCTCAGCGCCCGGCTGATGCCGGTGCTGGTCGGCCGGCGCGATTTCGAAGGCGTGTTGAAACTGGCGCCGCTGCAGTCGCCGGCACCCTATCGTGACTTGCCCTGGGCCTACATCGTGCAGCGCGTCAACCGAACGGTCCGGCGTCCCTGGTTCATGCGCGACCGTAGATGTCTTCGGGAGGGTCTCCTCGGCTTTCGCTTTCTGCGCATGGCCGGTCTCGATCCGGAGCTGCGTTTCGGCGTCGATGCCAGCTCGATGCATGAGCCCCGCCTGTCGGCGCATTGCTGGGTCTGCCTCGACGGCAAGCCGGTGGTCAGCGACAGCCAACCCGGCATGGTGGAGATCTACCGCCATCCGGCCAGCGTGAAGGCGCCCGCCGCTTGAGCGACCGGACAACCACTTTCTGCTACGACCTCAAAGGGCAGGTCATGGGCATCACCGCCGCGCGCGCCGACCTCTGGCCGAGCTTCGACCTGATGCTCGGCGCCCTGCACGTGGACGAGCCAGTCCAGCCCGGCTTTCGGGTCAACATCGTCGAGACGCCGCGGCTGCAGGAGAGCCCCGAAGGAAAACTCGCTTTCGACGGCGAAGTGCCGCTGGACGGTCATTGCCGGATGATCGATGCCGGTAGCGTCTTCCACCTCGTCTTTCCAGGCCAGCAGACGGTATCGATCCACGATGAAGAGGGCTGGGCCGAAATCCGCGTTCATCCGGACAGCAGGATCAAGTGGACGCTGTTGATGATGGTGCTCGATGCCGCGCTTGATGCCGGCGCGCAGCATATGCTGCATACCGCCGGCCTGACGCTGCCGGGCAGCGAGGCGCTCGTGCTGATCCATGCGCCGAGCGGTACAGGCAAGTCGACGACGTCGCTGGCGCTCGCCTCGCAGGGCTTCGGCCTCTGCTCGGACGACGTCATGATCCTCAGGGCGACACCGGATGGTGTCACGGCGTGGGGCATGCCGCGCAAAGTGAAGATCCATCGCAACACCGCAACGATGCTGCCTTTCGTGTCGCCCTGCCTTGGCGAGACATGGGACGCCGAGGGCGAGCAGGCCGTGTCGCTTGATCGTCTTGGCGAGATCATCCGTGTCGAGGACGTTCGTGCGAGGCCGATCGCGGCGCTTCTTCATCTTGCCCGCTCGGCCGACGGCGAGACCCGGCTCGCGCCGATGGCGAGGACCGATGCCATGGTGGCTTTGGCCACCGACAATGTGCGGACAGGCATGACCGGCCTGTTGCCGCTGCAGAAAAGGCGAATGGCGACGATCGCGGCCTTGGTCAAGACGGTGCCGACTTTCACGCTGGAAGTCGGGGCGAGGCCAGTCGAAGCGGCGGCGCTGATCCGCGCCGCGGTGCATCTTTAGATGGATTGCGAACTGCTCAGGCGCGATAAGGTCTCGGCCGCGCAAGCCTCTGCACCCAGCGGAAGGCGTCGCGGCTGAGGCGCGAGCGTAGTTTTTCGCGGGAATTGACGCGAAGCAGCATATTGCCGGTGATCAGCCATTTTGCCAGTCGTATCGAGAGATCCGGCTTGACGCGGTTGGCAAGCTCGATCGCGCGCGGCGCGCCGAACAGGCGTCCGGTCACGTTGAGGACCGTCGCCAGTTCGAGCTCGATGCCGGTCATGCGGGCGGCCTCGAGCAGCCGCGCTTCCTCTTCCGGCGATTTCAGCGCCCGCACGCCCTGCAGCGCGTCGACGCAGAGCTGTAGCCGATGGAACTTGTGGCCGCCGGCGGCATGAACGATGGCGATGGTGAGCAGCGCGGCCGGCGTGTCGGTTTCGCCGTTGTCGATCGCCTGCAGCTCGCGAAAGCCGAGTGACAGGCGCCTGCGCATGCCGGTGTCGTGCACCAGATTGCCGTGCAACTCGATCAGCAGACTGTGGTTCTCCTTCTCCAGCCATTTGAATTCCTGCAGCTCGTGCGACTCGGCCTCGCCGCTGCCGAGCTCGAAGCCGCATTCGGCTATCGTCCTGTTGGCCTCCTCGACGCTGGCGGGGTCGACGAGGATGTCGATGTCGGTGAACGGCCGGTCGGCAAGCTGGCGATAGAGCTTGCGCGCGAACACCGGCCCCTTGACGATCCGGGCCGGAACGCCCTTCGCCGCCAGCGCCTTCATGACGCGGTCGCCATGATATTGCAGCAGCATCGACTGCCCGGTCGCCGTCGTCGCCTGGTCGCGCAACTCGGCAAGTTTCTGCAGCAGGGCCGGATCGTTTGGCAGATTGGCGTCGCCGCGTTCCCTGAGCTTGCGCAGCACGATCGGCAGCACGCCATGGAACTCGGCATTGGCCAGCAGTGCCACCAGGCCGGCCGCCGAAACCTCCTTGCCCCAATCGGCGCGGGTCTCGGGGTCGGCAAGGTTGATCAGCAGTTTTTCCTGGGCAGGCGAAAGCTTGGGCAGCATCGGCTCGGCAAAACAGCAACGAAGTTTCCCGCATGCTTGCCAGAAAAGCACCGGCGAAGCCAGTGACGCCTACATCCCCCAGCGCAGCGCCGCCGTGCGCACCGGAGCGTCCCACAGCGCCGTCATGTCATCGTCGAGCATGGTGAGCGTGATCGAGCATCCGGCCATGTCGAGCGAGGTCACATAGGAACCGACGAGCGAGCGGATCACCGTCACGCCCTGTTTCTCGAACATTCTGCGGGCGCTGTTGTACATCAGATAAAGTTCCATCGACGGCGTCCCGCCGAAGCCGTTGACGAACAGCAGCGCCGGCCCTTTGGCGCGGTCGCCAAGGTCGCCGGCAATCGCCGCGCAGATCTCCCCGGCGATGGCGTCGGCGCTCTTCACCGCGTCGCGCCGGCGACCAGGCTCGCCATGGATGCCGACGCCGAATTCCATCTCGCCGTCGCCGATCTCGAAGGTCGGCTTGCCGGCGGCGGGCACCGTGCCGCTGGTCAGCGCCACGCCCATCGAGCGCGTCGCGTCATTGACGCGGTCGCCCAGCGCCTTGAGCGCGGGCAGGGCCATGCCTTGCTCGGCGGCGGCGCCGACGATCTTTTCAACCACCAGCGTGCCGGCGACGCCGCGCCGACCGGTCGTGTAGGACGAGTTCTCGACCGCGACGTCGTCATTGGTCACCACTTGCAGCACGCCGTCCGCCATCTCGGCCGCCATGTCGAAATTCATCACATCGCCTTCGTAGTTCTTGACGATGAACAGGCAGCCGGCGCCGGTGTCGACGGCCTGGACGGCGGCAAGCATCTGATCCGGCGTCGGCGAGGTGAAGACCTGGCCGGGGCAGGCGGCATCCAGCATGCCATGGCCGACCAGCCCGCCATGCAGCGGCTCGTGGCCCGAGCCGCCGCCCGAGATCAGCGCCACCTTGCCTGGCTTGAGCTCTTTACGGCGGATGAATTTGTGATCCTCGCCAAGCACGAGGATGTCGGCATGGGCAGCGGCGAAGCCATCGAGGCTCTCGGTCAGCACGGTATCAACCGAATTGAGAAACTTTTTCACGGCAGTCCTCCCAAGTAAGTCCCGCTCAGCCGCTGCCCCTGCCGGCGATGCTGGTTATTTTCTGGATGAATTCGTTGATCGCCCGATCGAGCGCTGCGTTCTGCTTGTCGTCGCCGAAATCCGGCACGATGAGCGAGACATGGCGTGTCTTGCGCGTCCCGGAAGCCGCCGACACCTTGCCGGGGTGCGCCTGATGATAGGCGGCCATGAACTGGTCGCGCTCGGCCTGGCTGAAATGGCAAACGGAAAAAATGGATGGCAGATGCTTTGACGGAATCGGGATCGAATAGGCCGGGCTGGAAATCTGCGTGACGAAGCTGCGGTGCTTGCCGAGCGCATCGGCCAGGCGCTGGCGCATGCCCGACGGGCGCTGGTCGATGACCTGCGACAGGATCGTCTTGTAGGCGCGGATCGCGTCTTCGGAGCCTGCTTCCGGTATCTTTTCAGTTCTGGCCATACCGGGCTTACACCGAAACGTCCGCAATGGCCGCCTTGGCCATCGCAAGTTGCGCAAGGGCGACGGACAGGTCGCGAAGGCCGGCTTCAAGCAGCGCCGGGATGGCTGCCGGATCGCCGCCGGCATCGCCGCAGAGGCTGACCGGAATTCCTTTCTCCCGTCCGAAAGCGGCAACCGCAGCGATCAGCCGCAGCACCGCCGGGTGGCGGACGGAATTGAGGTGCGCGACCGCCGCATTGTCGCGCGCCGCCGCCATCACATATTGCGTCAGGTCGTTGGAGCCGATGGAGAAGAAGGCGACATCGGCGAAGGCCTCCGGCGCCAGCGCGACGGAAGGCACCTCGACCATGATACCGAGCGGCGGAAGTTTGTGCGCTACGCCCTGCGCGGCGAGCGCTACCTGTTCCTGCGCGAACAGCGCGGCGGCTTGGCTGTACTCGTCATGCGTGGCGATCATCGGGAACATCACCTTCAGATTGCCGTGGATGGCGGCCCGCAGCAATGCCCGTATCTGCACGCGGAAGATATCGCGCCGCGCCAGCGAAAGTCGGATGCCGCGCAAGCCGAGAAACGGGTTGGTTTCCTCGACGGTGAAACCCGGTACCGGCTTGTCGCCGCCGGCATCGACGGTGCGGATGGTCACCGGCTTGTCGCCGGCCCATTCAAGCACCTTGCGGTAGGCATGATATTGCGTTTCCTCGTCCGGCAGCGTCCTGCCGAACAGGAATTCGGTGCGCATCAGGCCGACGCCGTCGCAGGTCGCGATATCGATGCCGTCGACATCCGACGGGTAGGCGATGTTGACCTGGACGCGCATAGCGGTGCCGGCCTTGGTCACCGCCGGCTCCGTCAGGAATGTCTGTGCCGCGCCCTGGCGGTCGGCGAAGGAGGAGGCCGATTGCCGGAAGGCTTCGATCTCGGCCGGCGACGGCGAGAAAATGATCCCGCCGCGTTCGGCATCGAGCAGCGCGACGCCTGTGGGTGTTCCGGCCGAAGCGTCGAGACCCACGACCATCGGCACGCCGCGCGAGCGCGCCAGCATCGCGACATGGCTGGCCGTGCTGCCACCCTTGAGCGCTATGCCGCCGCCCTTGCTCCAATCGGCTTCGAGGAATCGCGTCGGCGCGATATCCTCGCCATAGAGGATCGCACCGGGGGGCAACGCGGCCTCGCTGTCCTCGCTCAGCGCCCGCAGCACCTGGTCGCGGATGTCGCGCAGGTCCGCGGCGCGCGCGCGGAAATAGTCCTGGTCCGACGCTTCGTAGCCGGCGATCTCGCTGTCGAGCGCTGCTCGCCAGGCGACATCCGCCGGCTGCCCGGAGCCGATCGACGCGAAGGCCGGACCGCTCAGCGCGTCGTCCTCCAGCATGGCAATGTGGAATTCGAGGATGCCGGCGGCGTCGCCGTCGGCGGTTTCGACCATCACGGTAAGCCGGCTCACCGCCTTGCTGATCGCCGCCTCAAGCGATGCTCTTTCCTCGGTCGCGTATGCTTTGCCTTGATAGGCAGCCGGCGGCTGGTCCAGGTCGAACAGCGGCCCTTCGGCGTAGCCGGGAGAGGCGGGAATACCGTCAGTTCGCATGGCTCGCGTTCCTTGCGGGCCTATGGAAATGCAGATCCGTCTCAAGCGGACCGGGCATGATCCGCGTCCTCGTCGAAATCGCGCTGCACCAGATCGACCAGCGCCTCAACCGCTTGGTCCGCGCCGTCGCCCCTGGCGCGGATGTGCAGCAGCGTCCCCTTGGGCGCCTTGGCCGCCATCACCTTGACGATGCTCTTGGCGTCGAACCAGGGGCCGTTGGCCGCGACCGCCACTTCCACCTCGGCCGCGAACGACTTGGCGAGCTTGGTGAACTTCACCGAAGGGCGCGCGTGCAGGCCCACGGCGTGGGTAATCAGGACGATTGCTTCGGCGGATGCTGACATTCAGTCGGTTCCCGTTCGTTCACGACGGCGACAGTTCATGCGCCGTCGCCACCACTTCCTTGAGCGAGGCGCCGCCGGAGGATTCGGTTGCGGCCATCACCGCGCCCTCGACAATCGGCGCGTTGCAGACGACTATTCTGTGGGAGCGCGGCTCGCCGATCATCTCGACCGCCATCTCGGAGTTGGTCTCGGCGCCGCCGAGATCGACCAGGATGGCGACGCCCGCTTCCGACCAGGCTTTGTCGATCGCGTCCATGATCGCCTCGACGCTGGTGCCGAGCCCGCCATGGCCGTTTCCGCCGCACCATGCAAGCGGCACTTCGTCGCCCACCATCTGGCGCACCATGTCGGCCGTGCCCTCGGCAACCAGGGGTGAATGCGACACGATGACGATACCGACATTGCTCATCAAATGCCCTCTATCGCTTCCGCGACTGCGCGCACCAGAAGCGCGGTCGAGCGCGCCCCGGGGTCCATATGCCCGATCGAGCGCTCTCCCAGGAAGGAGGCGCGCCCGCGCAGGGCCTTCATCGGCACCGTGGCCTCCGCCGCCTTGTCGGCTGCATTGACGATTTCGCTAGTCGTCCTGCCTTGCGCCAACGCCTCATACACCGGCTGCAGCACGTCGAGCATGGTTTTTTGTCCCGGCTGCGATTTGCCGCGCGCCGCGACCGCCTCGATCGCCTTGCCGAGTGCCGCCGTCAGCCCGTTTCGATCCGGCGCCGCGGGCAGATCCTTGCCGAGCGTCATGAACAGCGTGCCGAACAGAGGCCCGGACGCGCCGCCGACGGTCATCACCAGCTTGGTGCCGACCGCCTTCAGCGCCTCGGGCAGCGGTTTCGCCGCAAAGGCGTCGGCCTCTGCGCGTACGGCCTCGAAGCCGCGCTTCATGTTCAGCCCGTGGTCGCCGTCGCCGATCGCCTGGTCGAGCGCGGTCAGTTCCTCGGCATGCGCCGCGATCGTATCGGCCGCCGCCGCGATCATTCGGGAGAAATCGGATGCGGCCATCATTTGTCCTTCATGCCGGGGCGAACAGCGCCGCCACGGCACCAAAAGCTTCGGCGACGGCGAAAGCGCCAGGATCCGCCATGTCAAGCTGCCGGCCGATATAGGCGGAACGCCCGGCCTTGGCCTTCTGCATCGCGGCGGTTGCCTCGGCGCCCTGCCGCGCCGCTTTTGCCGCCGCCTCGAGCCCGCTTGCATCGAGGGCTTTCAGCGCCGGTTCCAGTGCATCGACCATGGTGCGGTCGCCGACGTTGGCGCCACCGTAGAAGGTCATCCGGTCGAGCCCGGCGAGCAAGGCCTTACTCAGTGATGCGCCGGTGCCGAGCGACCGCGATGCGGCGGTGAAGAAGATCGACAAAAGCACGCCGCTGGAACCGCCCATCGAGGTTCCCAGCGCATCGCCGATCGTGGCGGCAGTTGCGGCCCGGTCGGCAAGCGGAAGCGCGTCGATACGGTCAAGAATGCTGCGCGCGCCGGTCGCCACCGTTGACCCGGTGTCGCCATCGCCAGCCTTGGCGTCGAGAGAGTTGAGCGGTTCTTCCAGCGAGATCAGCTTCTCGCAGACGGCTGTGATCAGCCGATGCGCGCCGGTGTCGCGGCTGGCCGCCCTTGTCTCGCGATTGGCGGGCTTGGCCATCGCCACCACGGCCGGCGCACGAACCGGCTTCGCCGGCAGCCAGGCATGCGGACCGACCGGTGCCAGCAGCGCTGCCTCGCGTTCCGCATCGAGCTTGATCAGCGACAGCGAAAAGCCGTTCATGTTGAGCGCGGTCATCAGATGCCCGGGGCCGACGGTCAGCGCCACGGCCTTCGCCAGCGGCGAGGCGAGCACGGCATTGGCGATGAGCGACATTTCGAGCGGCGGCACCGAGCCGAGATTGTTGACCAGCAAGGCATAGCGGCTGCCGGCATCGAGCCGTGCAGCGAGGCGCTCTGTCATGATCGCGACCAGCGCGCCGGCGCTCTGCAGCGCGATGCGCTCGACGCCCGGCTCGCCATGGATGCCGAGACCGAGCTCGCCATCATCGGCGCCGAAGCGATCCTCATGCGGCTGTCCGGGGATCGAGCAGGAGGAGAGCGAGATGCCGAGCGAAAAAATGTCCTTGGCCGCCGCGCGCGCCGCCGCCGCGACCGAAGCCAGTTCCCGGCCACTCTCGGAAAGGTGCCCCGCGATCTTGTGCACGAACAGCGTGCCGGCGACGCCGCGTGGCTGCGCGATGTCGGGCAGCGCGATGTCGTCGCCGACAATCACCATCTCGACCGCAAGGCCTTCGGCGTGCGCCTTCTCGGCCGCGAGGCCGAAATTGAGCCGGTCGCCGGTGTAATTCTTGACGATCAGCAGGCAGCCGGCGGACCCGGTCGTGGCGCGGATCGCCGCCAGCACCGCCTCGACGCTGGGCGAAGCGAAGATCTCGCCGGAGACGGCGGCGGTGAGCATGCCGGCGCCGACGAAGCCGGCATGCGAGGGTTCATGCCCGGCGCCGCCGCCCGAAACCACGGCCACCTTCGTCTTGTCCCAGTCGGCGCGGAGCACGACCTTGATCTCGGGATAGCCGTCGAGGCGCGCCAGCGTGCCCGACCCCGCCGTGGCGAGGAAGCCGTCGAGCGCTTCGGTGACGATCGTGTCCTTGCGGTTGAAAAAGTGCTTCATGGGTTTCGCACAGTCCGTATCTGCGTTTCGTCAATCGGTTTGCAAAGCTATGGCGCGAACCGGCTACATCAGTCCCCCGCTACATTAGCCTTTGCCCGTCCGAGCCGAAGTAGAGCGGCGACAGGTAGCGGATCGTCACCTTGTCCCCCTTTGCGAGCGGCGTGTCGGGATCGGTCAGCGTTACCAGCTTCTTCGGCCCCACCGTCACATGCAGGTGGTTCTGGTCGCCGAGATGCTCGACCCAGTCGACGACGCCGTCGGCATGGCCGTTCATCGCCTTCTCGATCGCGAGATGCTCGGTGCGGGCGCCGATCGTCGCCGTTCCGGTTGGCGCGCCGCCATCGGGCAGCAGTCCGGCCGGCAGAAGATTGATCGCCGGCTGGCCGAGGCGGGCCGCGACATGGAGGTTTGCCGGCTCCGAGTAGATCGTGCGTGGCGTGCCGATCTGTACCAGCACCCCGTCGGCGAGGATGCCGATGCGGTCGGCCATGGTCATCGCCTCGATCTGGTCGTGCGTGACATAGAGCATGGTGGCGCCGAGCTCGGACTGGATGCGCTTGAGTTCGAGCCTGAGATCGGCGCGCAGCTTGGCATCGAGTGAGGACAGCGGCTCGTCCATCAGGTAGATCGCCGGCTTGCGCACCAGCGCGCGGCCGATGGCGACGCGCTGCATCTCGCCGCCGGACAGTTTTGTCGAACGGTTTTCGATCTTGTGGTCGATGCGCACCATGCGCGCCACTTCCTCGACACGACGGCGCACCGCCTCTTCCGGAAACCGTCGCGCCGGCGAGCGCAGCGGGAAGGCGAGGTTGTCGAACACCGAAAGATGCGGGTAGAGCGAATATTGCTGAAAGACGAAGGCGGTGTCGCGTTCGGCCGGCGACAGCGTCGTCGCGTCCTGCCCGGCAATGTGGATCGCGCCGCTGTCCGGCCGTTCCAGGCCGGCGACAAGCCTGAGCGTCGTCGTCTTGCCGGCGCCGGTGGGCCCGAGCAGCACGACGAATTCGCCGTCCTTGATCGAGAGGTCGAGATCGTTGATCGCGACTGCGTCGCCAAAACTCTTGGTTACGCCCTGGATATGGACATCAGCCATGGCGCGCCTCCGCTGCCTGATCATTTATGGCGGTCCTGACCGCGCGGCCGGAACCCTTCTCGAACAGCGACAGCCGCGCGCCGTTCAGCGCCAGCCCGACCTGTTCGCCGGGGCTGAGATGAATGCCCGCCGGCACGCGTGCCTTGATGATGCCGTCAGTCGTCTCGACGGCGACGATCTGCGTGGTGCCGAGATATTCGGTGCCGTAGATCGCGCCGCGCAGCTTCGAGCCGTCGTCGAAGCGGATGTGCTCTGGCCGGATGCCGAGCGCCATGTCGGCGGGCGCGATGTCCTCGCGCACTTCCGGCACCGTGACCTTAGCGCCCTGCACGACGATCTCTTTCGCGCCTCTGGCGAGACCGCCACCGAACTTGAGGAAATTCATCGGTGGCGAGCCGATGAAGTCGGCCACGAACATGGTTGCGGGCCGGTCGTAGATCTCGCGCGGGCTGCCGAACTGCTCGATGACGCCATGGTTCATCACCGCGATCTTGTCGGCCATCGACATCGCTTCCATCTGGTCGTGCGTGACATAGACGGTCGTGGCGCGGATGCGGTTGTGCAGCTCGCGCAGCTCATGCACCATCAGATCGCGGAACTCGGTATCGAGCGTGCCGAGCGGCTCGTCCATCAGGAAGCATTTCGGCCGCCGCACGATGGCGCGGCCGAGCGCGACGCGCTGGCGGTCGCCGCCGGCGAGGCCGGAGACGGATTTGTCGAGCAGATGGTCGATGCGCAACAGCTTCGCGGTCTCCTCGACGCGGCTGCGGATCTCGGTCGACGCCATGCCTTGCGCCAGCAGCGGAAAGCCGATGTTCTTGCGCACATTCATGTGCGGGTAGAGCGCGAAGAGCTGGAAGACGAAGGCGATGTCGCGCTCGCGCGCCCGCCGCATGGTGACGTCCTCGCCGCCGAGCAGGATCTTGCCGCCCGTCGGCAGTTCGAGGCCGGCGATCATGCGGAGTGTCGTCGTCTTGCCGCAGCCGGACGGGCCGAGCATGACGAAGAACTCGCCGTCCTCGACGACGAAATTGGAATCCTGCACGGCGACGAATGCGCCGAAGGCCTTCCTCAGGTTCTGAACACGAATCTCGGCCATGTCTATTCCGGGAATTTCGAGACGATGATGAACATCACCGTGCCGGTGAGCATTGTGATGAAGGAATAGGTGTAGAGCGACAGCGCGAAGGGCTGGAACAGCATCAGGAAGCCGATCGCGATGAGCGCGGTCGCGATGTTTTCCATCAGGCCGCGTCTTGCCCAGACCGGCCAGCGCGATTTGCGTTTTTGAGGAGTGGTCATGCTCATTTGCGCACCGCGCCGAAGGTGATGCCGCGCAAGAGCTGCTTGCGGAGCAGGATGGTGAAGACCAGGATCGGCACCAGGAAGATGGTCGTGCCCGCGGCCACCGCCGGCCAGTCCTGGCCGCCTTCGCCGATGATGGTCGGGATGAAGGGCGGCGCGGTCTGCGCCGTGCCGGACGTGAGCAGGGCGGCGAACGCATATTCGTTCCAGGCGAAGATCAGGCAGAAGATGGCGGTCGCGGCGATACCGGTGGTCGCCTGCGGCAGCACGGTGCGCCAGAAGGCCTGCAGCCTTGTATAGCCGTCGATCATCGCCGCTTCCTCATATTCGCGCGGGATCTCGTCGATGAAGCCTTTCAGCAGCCACACCGCCAGCGAAACATTGACCGCTGTGTAGAGCAGGATCATGCCGAGCGCGGTGTCGGAGAGGCCGAGCTCGCGATACATCAGGTAGATGGGAATCGCGACGGCGATCGGCGGCATGAAGCGCGTCGACAGGATGAAGAACAGAAGGTCATCGGCCAAAGGCACCTTGAAGCGCGAGAAACCATAGGCGGACAGCGTGCCGAGGAACACCGCGCAGAAGGTCGAGCCGAAGGCGATGATCAGCGAGTTGACGAAGCGCGGCAGGAAGTTCGAGGGCCCGGCGATGACCATGTTGCGCTTGCGGACGGTCTCGTCGCAGAAGCCGGTCGCCGGTCCGAGCGAGTTGATGTATTCCGGCGTCTGCCGGGTGCGCGTGGTGAACAGGTTGCAATAGCCCTCGATGCTCGGCTGGAAGACGATCTTCGGCGGATAGGCGATCGAATCCGGCGGCGTCTTGAAGCTGGTCGCGAAGATCCAGAGCAGCGGAACGATCGAGATCAGCGCGTAGCCGACGACGAGCGCGCCGGCGACCCGCTTCGAGTTCGTCGAGGGCGCGACGACGGAATGGGCGGTGGTCAGGCTCATCTCTGCTTCACCTTGTTGAGCGCCTTGACGTAGATGTTGGCCAGCCCGAACACCGCGACGAACAGGATGATGGCGAAGGCCG
Organism: Mesorhizobium montanum; assembly: GCF_033977145.1. Taxonomy (NCBI): domain Bacteria; kingdom Pseudomonadati; phylum Pseudomonadota; class Alphaproteobacteria; order Hyphomicrobiales; family Phyllobacteriaceae; genus Mesorhizobium; species Mesorhizobium montanum. The sequence continues at coordinate 192,572 of NZ_JAVIJF010000013.1, forward strand.
AGGAATAGCCGGTGCGCCAGCTCTCGAAGGCCTGCCGCTTCAGCGTGATCGAGGCGACCTCGGTGGTCGAGCCCGGTCCACCGCCGGTCAAGAGATTGACCATGTCGAACATCTTGAAATTCTCGATGCCGCGGAACAGCACCGCGAGCATGATGAAGGGCAGCGCCATCGGTAGCGTGATCGACCAGAACTGCCGCCAGTTGGAAGCGCGGTCGACCTCGGCAGCCTCATAGATGTATTCCGGGATCGAACGCAGGCCGGCGAGGCAGATCAGCATCACGTAAGGCGTCCACATCCAGGTGTCGACGATGATGATCGACCACGGCGCCAGCTCGACGTTGGACAGCATCTGCACATTCGTCGGCGGAATGCCGGTGACGAAAGAGATGACATAGGAAAACAGCCCGATCTGCGGCTCATAAAGGAAGCGCCAGAAATTGCCGACCACCGCCGGCGACAGCATCATCGGCACCAGGATGATGGTCGTCCAGAAGGCATGGCCGCGGAATTTTCTGTCGATCAGCCAGGCCAGCGTGAAGCCGATCACCGTCTGCAACAGGATCGTCCAGAACACGAAATGCGCCGTCGTCTGCATGGCGATCCAGATGTCGTTGTCGCCGAGGATGCGCTGGTAGTTGGCGAAGCCGAGGTTCTTGACCACTTCGTTGGGCCGATTGGCGCGGAAGTTGGTGAACGACAGATAGATCGCCCAGAACAGCGGGAAGATGTTGATGGCAAGCAGCAACAGGATCGTCGGCGAGATGAACAGCCAGGCGAGGCCCTTGTCGCTGATGCCCCGGATCTTCCTGGCCAACGGTTCCGGGGTCGCCCGGGCAACGTTGTCCGCAGTCCGATTGAGCATGGTTAGTCCTGCTTCGGTCACGGGTCAGTCTCGGCGATGGAATTTATCTGAACTGCGTCCCGTGCCAAGGGCGGCACGGGACGCGGCGGTCACGGCTCGGGAGGAGCCTTGGATATTGCCTCGCGGCTACATCTTGCCGTCGTCCTGGAAGACCTGCGTCCAATCCTTGACCAGCCCGTCGAGCGCATCCTTGGGCGAGCCCTGGCCGGCGACGACATAGTCATGGAAGCGCTTTTGCGAGGCCTGCAGCAGCGGCGCGTAGCTGGGTTCGGCCCAGAAGTCCTTCACGATGGCCATCGAGTCGAGGAAGGCCTGCGCATAGGGCTGGCTGGACGGGAACTTCGGATCCTTGACGACCGAGTTCAGGCAGGAATAGCCGCCGAGCGACCACCACTTGGACTGCACGTCCTTGTTGGCGAACCACTTGATATATTTCAGCGCCGATTCCTGCTTGTCGGAGTAGGAAACCACAGAAATGCCCTGGCCGCCGAGCTGCGCGAACTGTTCGCCGTCGGGACCCTTCGGATTGACGAAGTAGCCGATCTTATCGCCGCCGACATTCTCGTCCTTCTGCAGGCCGGGCCAGGTGAAGGCGAAGTTCATGTGCATCGCCACCTGTCCGGATTTGAAGGCGTCGACGCCTTCACCCATGTAACTGTTGGAAGCGCCGGGCGGGGTGCAGCAGTCATAGAGCGCCTTGTAGAACTCCAGCCCCTTCACCGATTTCTCGGAGTTGACGAAGCCTTCCATCTCATAGGGCTTCTTCGGGTTCTCATACTGGAAGCCATAGCTGTAGAGCACGTCCATGGCGCCCATGGTGATGCCTTCCGAGCCGCGTTCGGTATAGATCGAGGCGCCGTAGACGGTCTTGCCGTCGATCTGCCGCTTCTGGAAGAATTCGGCGATCTGCTTCAGCTGGTCGAAGGTGGCCGGCGGGCCGAGGTCCCAGCCATACTTTTCCTTGAATTCCTTCTGCAATTCCGGCTTGGAGAACCAGTCCTTGCGATAGGTCCAGCCGACGACGTCGCCCATGGCCGGCAGCGCCCAGTAGTTCGGCGTGTTCTTCGGCCATTCGGAATAGCCCACCACGGTTGCCGGCACGAAGTCGTCCATGCTGATCTTCTCCTTGTCGAAGAAGTCGTTCAGCTTGACGTAATGGCCGTTCTCGGCGGCGCCGCCGATCCATTGGCTGTCGCCGATGATCAGGTCGCAGAGCTTGCCATGCGAGTTGAGCTCGTTGAGGAAGCGGTCGGCATAGTTGGTCCACGGCACGAATTCGAACTTCATGCCGATGCCGGTTTCCTTGGTGAAGTCCTTGGACAGTTCCACGAGCGCGTTCGCCGGATCCCAGGCCGCCCAACACAGCGTCAGGTCTTCCGCATGCGCGACGTTCGAGACGGCTGTCGACGCAAAGATCGCCGAGGCCAGTCCCAACGCCAGTTTCAAGGTCGATTTCATGCCTTCCTCCCATTTGCGAAACGCGTCCGGATGACGGTTTCAAGAGCCCGATAAACCCCTCCTCCGGGGCCTAAACATGGCGGTGCAGCAGCGCCGCAGATGTTTAGTAATTTGTTTAGTGATGCAATTTTTACTAAACAAGGCAAGCGAAATCGTTGCTGCGGCGCAGCATGGCAAAACGGGTGATTGAAATCGTTGGGAAATGATCGCTGGACACTGCGTCCCGCTGCCGTCAGCTGGCCCTGTTGGCCGGGCTCGGGCTTGCCGTCACCGGCCGCATCGGCGGCGCCGGCGGCAGCAGCGCGCGTATGTCGGCGAAGGGGAAAGTCGGCTCGAAGCGGTAGGCTTCGGCCAGCGCGCCGGCGGCGCCATTGCACTGGCCGGCGCGAAACTCGTTCTGGAGGCGCGCCCTGTGCACATAGTGCTCCGGGCCCTGCGAGTGGTGCGCGCGGATCGCCTTCGCCTTGACGTCCCAATGATGGGAAATCTCGACATAATGCGTCGGCGCAAAACCGGTGCCGCCGAGCGTGTCGGCATGCAGCACCGGGACAGTGAAGGATGCCGCGATTCGCACGCCGTCGGACAAGGCGCGATGGTCGCCATGATAATCGTAGGGCGCATGGGTGATCGCGAGGTCGGGTTTCACGTCGCCGATCAGCGCCTTCAGCACCGAAATGAATGCGGCGTCGGCGATGAGTTCGCCGTCGGGAAAGTCAAGGAAGCGCGGCTCGACACCGAGCAGGGCCGCCGCCCTGGCCGCTTCCTGGCGCCGCGTCCTCGCAAGCGCCGCCGGGTCGCCCTTGCCGCCCCTGGCGCCGTCCGTGGCTATCGCAAAAGTCAGCTCTGCGCCTAGCGCCGCATAGGCGGCCATCGTACCGAACATGAATATCTCGATGTCGTCGGGATGCGCGCCCAGCGCCAGTATCTTCACGTCTTCTCTCCCGGAAATGAAATCGTGCCGAACGGAATCCTGCTCGCCCTGATCGCCTATGCAAGCTATTCGGGCAGCGATGCCGTTATCAAGAGCCTGGGTGGACAGTTCACCGTCTTCGAGATCGGCTTCTTCTCGACCTTGTTTGCCGGCTGCTTTCTGTTCTTTACCAGACCCGCGGATGAGCGCTGGCGCGACTTCTGGCGCACCAAAAGGCCTTGGGCGGTACAGGCGCGTGCCTTGGCGGGTATCGCATCGGGCGTGCTCAGCGTCTTTGCCTTCACCACCATTCCGCTGGCGGAAGTCTATGCCTTGATCTTCCTCGCCCCTTTGCTGGTCACCATCCTGTCGACCGTCATCCTGAAGGAGAAGGTCGGCCCCTGGCGATGGCTGGCCGTGGTCGCCGGCTTTGCCGGCGTCATGCTGGTGGTGCGGCCTGGCTTTCGCGAGTTGCATCTCGGTCATCTCGCCGCCTTTGCCAATGCCTTCCTTGCCGCGACCAGCGTCATCCTGATGCGCTCGCTCGCCCAGCGGGAAAGGCGCACGACGATCCGCGGCGCGCTGGTCGGTTATGGCCTGGTCTTCAACGGCGTCGGCGCGGCCGCGACGTCGTTCGCGCTTCCCAATCTCGGGCAACTGGTCTGGCTGATGCTGGCCGGGATTTTCACCGCCGGCGGACAGCTGCTGCAACTGCTTGCCGTCAAATACGCGCCCGCCAACCGCATCGCGCCGACGCATTACTCGCAGATTGTCTGGGCGGTCATCCTCGGTGCGCTGTTCTTCCAGGAATATCCCGACTGGCTCTCGTTGGTCGGTCTGGCGGTGGTCGGCGCTTCCGGCCTTCTGACGATGGTGCGCGAGGAGGTGAGGCTCGGCACCGTGCGCTGGAATCCGTTTTCACGCACCAGGCTTTGACTTCGAAAGTTGCATGGCGACCGTGACCGCTGATATGCGGGCGTGATGACGACGAAACCCTTGCCGGAACTCCCGGTCACGGCCGTGCTGCCGGCGCTGGGCGCCGCGCTTGCCGGCCGCAGCAGCGCCGTGCTGGTGGCGCCTCCCGGCGCCGGCAAAACGACGCTGGTGCCTTTGGCGCTGCTCGATGTGCCCTGGCTCGGCAAAGGCAGGATCGTGTTGCTCGAACCGCGCCGTCTCGCCGCCCGCGCCGCCGCCCGCCGCATGGCCGAATTGCTGGGCGAGGAGCCAGGCGGCACCGTCGGCTACGCCATGCGCATGGAGAACCGCACGTCGGCGCGGACAAGAATCCTGGTCGTCACCGAAGGCGTGCTCGCGCGCATGATCCTCGACGACCCCGAACTGCCCGGGGTCTCGGCGGTGATCTTCGACGAATTCCACGAGCGCTCGCTCGACGGCGATTTCGGCCTGGCGCTGGCGCTCGACGTGCAGGGCGCGCTGAGGCCGGATCTGCGTCTGCTGGTCATGTCGGCGACGCTCGATGGCGCCCGCGTCGCAAGGCTTCTGGCGCAGGCGCCAGTGATCGAAAGCAAGGGCCGTGCCTTCCCGGTCGAGATCCGTTATGACGAACGGCCGGCTGGCGTGGCGATAGAGGACGCCATGGCCAGGGCCGTGCGTGCGGCTTTGGCCGGCGAGCAGGGCAGCGTGCTCGCCTTCCTGCCCGGACAGCGCGAGATCGAGCGCACCGCCGAGCGGTTGTACGCCAACGTCGCCGCCGACACCGACATAGTTCCGCTCTACGGCCAGCTCGACAACCGCGCGCAGGACGCCGCGATCAAGCCGGCGCCGACCGGCCGCCGCAAGGTGGTGCTGGCGACCTCGATCGCCGAGACCTCGATCACCATCGACGGCGTGCGCGTCGTCATCGATTCCGGCCTGTCGCGGCTGCCGCGCTACGAGCCGTCGAGCGGCCTGACCAGGCTGGAAACCGTGCGCGTCAGCAGGGCCTCGGCCGACCAGCGCGCCGGCCGCGCCGGTCGTACCCAACCCGGCGTGGCGGTGCGCCTGTGGCGCGCCGAGCAGACCGCGTCGCTTCCCGCCTTCACGCCGCCGGAAATCCTCGAGGCCGATCTGTCCGGCCTGCTGCTCGACTGCGCCGCTTTCGGTGTCGCCGATCCGTCGAGCCTCTCGTTCCTCGATCCGCCGCCGGCCCCCGCCCTCAACGAGGCGAGGGCTCTGCTCAAGGCGCTTCACGCGATCGGCGATGCCGGCCGGCTGACGGAGGGGGGCGCTGCCATGCGCAAGCTGGCGCTGCCGGTGCGGCTGGCGCATATGGTGGCCGAGGCGGCGAAGACCGGCCATGCGCGGGAGGCGGCCATGCTTGCCGTGCTTTTGACCGAGCGCGGGCTCGGCGGCGACAGCGCCGACCTCGAACGCCGGCTGCTGCGCTTCGGCAGTGAACGATCGCCACGCTCCAATGCCGCGCGACAATTGGCGGAGCGCCTGGCCAGGCAGGCCGGCGGGGAAAGAAACGACACATCTGCCAGCGCCGGCTCGCTCCTCATCCATGCCTGGCCGGACCGCGTGGCAAGGGCGCGCGGCGAGCGCGGCCGCTTCGTCCTCGCCAATGGCTCGGGCGCCATGGTCGATGCCGCCGATCCGCTGGCCAATGAAACCTGGCTGGTGGTCGCCGACTTGCAGGGCAAGGCGCAGAACGCCCGCATCACCGCTGCCGCGCCGGTCGACGAAGCCGATATCCGCGCCGCCCTTGCCGATCGCATCGAGACGAGGCGCGAGGCGATGTTCGACCGCGAGCGCCGCGCCGTGCGCATGCGCGAAACCGCGTGGCTCGGCGCCATCACGCTTTCAGAGCGCATGCTGCCGGCCCCTTCCGGAACCGATGCCGACCGCGCCATGACGGCTGCCTTGCGTGAGCACGGCCTGTCGCTGCTCGACTGGGGCAAGGACGCGGAAACGCTCCGCCAGCGGCTAGGCTGGCTGCATCGCGGCCTTGGCGCGCTCTGGCCGGACGTTTCCGATAACGCTCTTCGGGACCGCCTCGACGACTGGCTGCTGCCGTTTCTCGCCGGCGATGCCTCCTTCGCGGCCATCAAGCCGGCAACGCTGTCGGCCGCCTTGATGGCGCTGGTCCCGCACGACCTGCAGCGCAAGGTCGACGCGCTGGCGCCAACCCATTTCGACGCACCGTCGGGCAGCCACGTGCCGATCCGCTATGACGGCGAGTGGCCGGTGCTGGCGATCCGCGTGCAGGAGCTGTTCGGCCTCGACCGTCATCCGGCGATCGCCGGCGGCACCGTACCGTTGACGCTCGAATTGCTGTCGCCGGCGCATCGGCCGATCCAGACGACGCGCGATCTGCCCGGCTTCTGGCGCGGCTCCTGGGCGGATGTGCGCATCGACATGCGCGGCCGCTACCCCAGGCATGTCTGGCCGGATAACCCGCTGCTGGCCACCGCCACCAGCCGTGCCAAGCCGCGCGGGACATAGGTTCGCGCCGCTTCGGCAGGTCATTCGCGTTAGTGGGCAATGTGCGTTGGTGATGGGCGAGAACGCCCATCACCTCGTCATCCTCGGGTCTGCGCGCCGCTTCGCGTCGCTCCGCCCGTGGATGACGAAGTCGCGAGGGGCCTCGGCCACTCCCGAATGTTCATAATGGTGAACCGAAACGATGAAACGCCGGCTGCCTACCCGGTCAGGTCGCCCTTACAGGGCTACTAGCGCTCACCCTCCCGCGGCTATAATCGTAAGTCGATGATCAACATCCTGCGCGCGCCCGATTCCCAGCAAAGCCAGCGATTGCGGCTCAACACGCTGATCCGCCTGCGCTGGCTGGCTATTGTCGGCCAGAGCCTGACCGTGCTTGTCGTCGCCTATGGCCTGAAATTCCCGCTGCCGGTGCCGATGTGTTTTGCGCTGATTGCCTGCTCGGCCTGGATGAATCTGTGGCTCACCTTCCGCTATCCGGCGGCGCACCGCCTGACGCCGCTTTCGGCCTTCGCCATCCTGACCTTCGACGGCATCCAGCTCACCGGCCTGCTCTACATGACCGGCGGCCTGACCAATCCGTTTTCCGTGCTGCTTTCCGTGCCGGTCGTCATCTCGGCCGCTTCGCTGCCGCTGCGGCTCACCGCCGTCCTCGGCGCGCTGGTCATGATTGCGGTGACGCTTCTGGTGTTCTTCCACCTGCCGCTGCCCTGGTATGAAGGGTCGCCCTTGCCGATGCCGTTCATCTATGTCGCCGGCATGTGGATGGCGGTATTTGCCTCGATCGCCTTCACCGCCATCTATGCGTTCCGCGTCGCGGCGGAAGCGCGCCTGCTTGCCAACGCGCTTACCGCCACCGAACTGGTGCTGCAGCGCGAGCAGCATCTGTCGGCGCTGGACGGGCTGGCCGCCGCCGCCGCGCATGAACTCGGCACGCCCCTGGCCACCATCACCGTCGTCGCCAAGGAGATGGAAAAGGCGCTCGGCAAGGACCCGAAATACGGGGAGGACGTGAAGTTGCTGCGCTCGCAGAGCGAGCGTTGCCGCGAGATACTGAAGCGGCTGACCAGCCTTTCGTCCGAAGGCGAAGTGCATATGTCGCGCATGCCGCTCACCTCGCTGGTCGAGGAGGTGACGGCGCCGCATCGCGATTTCGGCATCTCGATCCGGCTGCGGCCCGGCGAGCGCATCGGCCCCGAGCCGGTCGGCCAGCGCAGCCCCGGCGTCATTTACGGGCTTGGCAACCTGGTCGAAAATGCCGTCGATTTCGCGCGTAAGTCGGTCACAGTCAGCTGGAGCTGGGACAACGAGACGGTCGTCTTCTCGATCACCGATGACGGGCCGGGTTTTCCGGCCGAGATCATCGACCGCATCGGCGAGCCTTATATGTCGACGCGCCAGGGCACCGAGGCCGGCGGCGGGCTGGGGCTCGGGCTGTTCATCGCCAAGACCTTGCTGGAACGGTCGGGCGCCACGATCGATTTCCGCAATTCGAGTGGACTCGGCGAAGGCGCCGTGGTGCAGATCGCCTGGCCGCGCGGCGTCTTCCTCAACCAGGAGCTGGCTTCGGCCACCATGTTCGACAACGCGTAACCCTTGCTTACTACACGGCGGCTCTGTTGCCGGCTCTAAAAATTGGACATTGCTGTTGCAGGACTGTATCTGCGTAAAAGTGAGGCATGTCGCCTAAAACTGTGCAACGATTTTCGGACGACATGCCCGGAAAACAAGGATTTGAAGAGCCTTCGCCAGAATCGGTCTCGGCGCGGCGCGCTTCGGGTCAGTAGGATGCCGATAAGATGAGCGGAGACGAAACGGCTGGCGCCATGGTGGAGGGCGAGGATACCTCGCTGCTCATCGTCGAGGACGACAAGCCGTTCCTCACCCGGCTTGCCCGGGCCATGGAAACCCGGGGCTTCGTAGTCGAGACGGCGGAGAGCGTGGAAGAGGCGATCGCCAAGGCGCGCGCCCATCCGCCGGCCTATGCGGTGGTCGACATGCGGCTGGGCGACGGCAACGGTCTCGATGTCGTGGCAGCCATCCGCGAGAAGCGCAACGACGCCCGCGCCATCATTCTGACCGGCTACGGCAACATCGCCACCGCGGTGACGGCGGTGAAGCTCGGCGCCGTCGACTACCTGTCCAAGCCTGCCGACGCCGACGACGTCTTCGCCGCCCTCACCCGCACTTCCGGCGAGCGCGCGGCACCCCCGGAAAACCCGATGTCGGCCGACCGCGTGCGCTGGGAGCACATCCAGCGCGTCTACGAAATGTGCGACCGCAACGTGTCCGAGACGGCGCGCCGTCTCAACATGCATCGCCGCACCCTGCAGCGGATTCTGGCGAAGCGGGCGCCTCGTTAGGATCGCCGGACTTACCGAATAAACGCTTCGACCAACGCCGGTTTCGGTTGATGGCGAAGACCCAAACCGCCGACGTCAGTGCTGCCCCTCATCGCCTGCCGGGCACTTCTCCCCGTATAGTGACGGGGAGAAGGGGCTCTGGCCGCAGCCTTGGCGCCCTTCTTGCAACGCTGGTGATTGGCGAAACCGCCGGTGACAGCCCCCTCAACCCGCCACTATACGGGGAGAGGATGCCGGCAGGCAGGTGAGGGGCGGCGCCAGCGTTTGAAAATTGTGACGCTTGCCCAGCCGGAGAGGTTTGCGCATCATCGCCAATTATGCCGATAGAACTGGCAACGGAGGGTTCATGCAAGACGAACGGCCAAAATCGATCCTGCGCGAATTCCTCGACGGTGAGGCGGCCGGCGGCATCATCCTGATGGTGGCCGCCGCGCTTGCGCTCATCGTCGCCAACTCGCCTCTAGCTGAAACCTATTTCGCCGTCCTTCACGCGCATCTCGGGCCGCTCAGCGTCTCGCACTGGATCAATGACGGGCTGATGGCGGTATTCTTCCTGCTGGTCGGGCTGGAGATAAAGCGCGAGATGCTGGACGGGCAGCTCTCGACCTGGCCGCGGCGGGTGCTGCCCGGCATCGCCGCCGCCGGCGGCATGGTGGTGCCGGCGCTGGTCTATGTCGCGGTCAACCGCGACAATCCGGCAGCACTTTCCGGCTGGGCGATCCCCACCGCCACCGACATCGCCTTCGCGCTCGGCGTTCTGTCGCTGCTCGGCAGCCGGGTGCCGGCCTCGCTGAAAGTCTTCCTCACCGCTTTGGCCATCATCGACGACCTCGGCGCCGTCATCATCATCGCGCTGTTCTACACCAGCGGCCTGTCGCTCGCCTATCTGGCGGCCGCCTTCGCCGTCATCGCTTTGCTGGTGGTGCTCAACCGCATGCGGGCCATGAAGCTCTGGCCTTATCTGCTGCTCGGCGCGCTGCTGTGGGTGCTGGTGCTGAAGTCGGGCGTGCATGCCACGCTGGCCGGCGTGGCGCTGGCGCTCACCATCCCGCTGGAGCGTTCTCCCGGCATCAGCCACGAAACAGAACATTCGCCGTTGCACCGGCTGGAACACGGCCTGCACAAACTGGTGCCCTTCCTCATCATCCCGATCTTCGGCTTCGCCAATGCCGGCGTCTCGCTCGGCGGCCTGAGCTTCGCCGCATTGGTCGAACCGCTGACATTGGGTGTCGCCGCCGGCCTTGTCCTCGGCAAGCTGGTCGGCGTCTTCGGCTCCTCGGCTTTGGCCATCCGGTTCGGCCTCGCCGACCTGCCGGCCAATGCCGGCTGGTGGCATATGCTGGGCATTTCGCTGCTGTGCGGCATCGGCTTCACCATGAGCCTGTTCATCGGCCTGCTCGCCTTCGCCAGGGACCCGGCGCTCCAGGACGCGGTGAAGGTCGGCATTCTTGCCGGCTCGCTGATTGCCGCGCTGCTGGGCGCCGCCATCCTGCTCATGGCGCCGGCGGCTGGCAGGCAGGAAGAAGATCTGGGCTAACCCGTTGGGGTAAGAGGCTCCGGCGGCAGGCTAAAGGCCGCGAACAAAGCGGGGCCGAGCGGCGGGACATAGATCGTCAGCGAGGCGATTTTGCCGTCGGCGGGTTCGATGACGTGCAGCGAGTGGGGCCGCCACGCGAAATCCTGACGGCCGAGCGCGTAAACGCCCGCGGCCGGCTGGGCGTTGGCGCCGATGGCCACCGCGCGGTAAGCGGCAAAATTGCCCCAGACGCTCCCCAGGAAAGCGCCGATTGCCGGGCGTCCGCGATACCATTCCCGCCATGGCGGCATATGGTAGATGGCGTCTTCGCGCAGCAGCGCGACGAGCCCGTCCAGATTGTCGGCCTGCCAGGCCTGCATATAGCGTTCGAGCAGCAGGCCTTCGTCCGCACCGGGCCGTGATCGCTGCGGCGGGCGCCCCTGGGGGTAATGCCCGCCCAGCGTCGCGCGGGCCCGCTGCAAGGCGCTGTTGATCGAGACGGTCGATCCGCCCAGCAATTGCGCGGTCTCGATGGCGGACCATCCGAGCACATCGCAAAGCAGCAGGGCCGCGCGCTGCCGCGGCGGCAACAGCTGGATCGCCGCCACGAAAGCAAGTCGCACGGCCTCGCGGGCCTCGTAACGCGCTTCCGGACCGGGCCTATCATCGGCAATGTCGGGCAGCTCCGCGTCGGGATATGGCTCCAGCCAGGCGAGCCCGGTGGCCGGTCCGCCGGTCGCCCTTCCTTCGGCGGCCGCCCGTCCGGGTTGCTCGAGAATGCGGCGCGCCGACGACCGAGCCTTGATGGCATTGAGGCAGCTGTTGGTGGCGATGCTGTAGAGCCAGCCGCGTGCCGAGCCGCGTCCGTCGAATTGCGACCGCGCGCGCCAGGCCTTGAGGAACGTCTCCTGGACGAGATCGTCCGCCTCGTTGAGCGAGCCCATCATCCGGTAACAATGAAGCTTCAGCTCGCGGCGGTGGGCGACGGTCAGGCGCTCGAAGGCCAGCCGGTCGAGGACCGGCCGGCCTGGCCGGCCCAAAGGCTCGACGGGGCCGGAAGCGTCAGTCATGGGAAGCCCGGGGAGCTGAATTGCGCCGGCATCCTGCGCGCCTCATGCCGCCGCCGCAAGACCGCTGCCGCTGACGGTAAAGGAACTGCCCTGCGGCTTCCCGGTTGCGAGCTGAATCACCGCCCGTCCGACATCGGCCGGCGTCTGCATGTCGGTCATACTCGCCAGGAAGTCGGCCGGACGGATGCCCATATAGGCCGCAATGCCATCGATGCCGCGATCGCCGACCCCGGTGCCGGGCATGATGCGGGCTGGCGAAAGCGCCATGAAGCGCAGGCCGAGGCCCAGCCGGTCCGATTCCTTCTGGCAATGGCCGGCCAGGAATATCTGCATGCGCTTGGCGCCGGCATAGCCGCCGGAATTCGGCGGTCCTCCGCTAATGGCGGCGCCGCTGGCGATCAGCAACACCCGGCTTCCAGGCTTGAGCCGACCCTTGAGGGCTTCCCGGCAGAACAGGAACGACGCCTTGACGTCCATTTCCCAATTCGCCGAGAAGGCCTCCCAGCTCTGCTCCTGTATTGGCGCGGCAGGGGCGAGCGCGCCGGCGCAAACCACCAGCACGTCGGGTGCCAGCGCATCGAAAACCGCTTCCGGCGCGGTTTCCGCCGTCGCGTCCGCGCTAAGGGTCCTCAAGCCCGGGCGTTCCCAGGCGAGTTGCTTCAGGTCGCCGGCGCCACGGGCAATGGCAAGCACGGTCGCTCCCTCGCCAAGCGCTGCTTCCACGATCGAGCGGCCGACACCCCGGCTGCCGCCGACGACGACGACATTCTGATTTTGCAACGATTTCATTTGATCACCTCTTGTCCAGGCCGCCGGCCATCCGGACGCGCCTGTTGGTGAAGACAATCGGGATCGGCGGAAATCATCGGTACGGAACGAATATTCTTGCCGGGCCTAGGCAGGGATCGGCTTGAGCCCCGGCCTGATGCCGGACCCCGGCGGCAACACGCCGGCACTCACGCCCTGCGACGGGTATCTACTCGCTCTCGCCATCCAGCGCCGGCACCGGAACGCCGGCAAGCTCGGCGGCCAAGAGCCGGGCGGCACCCGCGCGGGCGATCCGCAGCATCAGCGCCTTGCGCGTCGCAGCCGCCATGCGGTGCTCCGGCGCGTCGCGCAGGATCTCCGCGCCATAACCGTCGGAGAGGATGAAACCGCATTCCTCGGGGAAGATTTCCTGCGGAACGCCGGGATGGGTGGCGAAGAAGAAGCGATCGGAATGCAGCCGGTAGTCCGGCCATTTGCGGTCGACCCGGAAATCCTCGATCGAGGATTTGATCTCGATGATCCAGATATCGCCCTGCCGCGTCAGCGCCACGAGGTCGGCGCGCCTCCCGGTGGCCAAGGACAACTCCGGCAGCACATGCGCGCCCATTTCGGTAAGCAGCCGCTGCACGCCGCGCCGCACCAGCATGGCGCGTTCCGACTGGCGACCGTCGATCAAGGGGTTGAGGGGAATCGGCGAAACGAGTGGCATGGGAGGCACCATGCCAGATTTTGTTCACGGTTTGAACCCATGTCGGGATAGGAACATATTCAGGACAGATAGCGAAGAGCCGTCGTGCCCTCAAAGAGTCTTATAAGCTTTTACAGCGAGCAAGAGCTGCACCACTGCCGCGCACTGCAACAAGTTGCCGAGCCGGAGGCTGACGCCCGCAGGATTAATCGCTCCGGGCTTTTTAACCTAGGTAATTGCGATAAGTGCGGTCGTGCCGCTCTACTGGTCGATCGCAGGCCGGACGAGGGTAAGGCCATGAGCGTCCAAGGCGCCATCGATCCAGATGAACTGGCGATGCTGACGGGCATTCTAGAAGAGCATTGCCAATCCAGAGGCATCGCGGCGGATAGCATAGATCGCGACAACCTGGCCGTCCGCCTCATCACGCTTTTCGCATCCGGCATCACTGACATTGACGACCTGAAGCGGGCGCTAACCAGGACCCGGGATCCAGCCTAGCATCACAGGAACAAACGCCACCTTTCAATTCGAGCAGCCATGGCGCTCTATTGCCGGCCCCGTTTTATTCCCTTCCCGCTGCTTTGCTTAGCCGATTTCTGAAGCAGAAAGCCGGCGAAACTTGCGCTTGGAAGCCGCACAGAAAGGCCCGGAACCCGGTCAGTCACCTTAGCCGTGTAGGCCGGGCGTCTCAGAAAAACCCTGCGGCAATGACCAGGATGATCCCGACAACCGCCAAGGCCATGACCACGACCATTGCAATCTCAAAATGGCCGCCGCCATTCCTCACTTTGTCCGTCATTTTTGCGCTCCCCAATGGTGCCCCGCCTCTTTTGTTTTCCCTTCCCCAAAGGAAGATGAGGGCCGCGTCTGGCGGAATCACTAATGTTAATGGCGAGTTAAAGAAATGCCCCTGAAAGCCTGACTGAGGTGTATGCTCTATCCTTGCGGAAGGACGGCGGGTACGCTTGGCGCTGGAATGCTTTACGCGGCTGTAACGCAATGGGCTCCGGATTACGCTCGGGCCATAATCGCGGGCGCTGACAAAGACAGAGTGCGCCGGGCAGCGATGCTGAGTGATTTGCAGCATTCAATCGCTACAAGCCGGGGCGCTCTTGAGAAATCCCGGATGCTCCTGCATCGGATAAACGAGCGTCAAAAGTCTGGGAAGCTTCACACGGCTAGGGATGGCCGATGCAGTTTGGGACGATTGGGTTGTTAAATATATAGTCGACCGTGAACAATGAGATTGGTCAGGCATCGATCTCGTTTGGCTGACTTTGGAGGGCTGCGATGAGAAGCCACAAAAGCTGCCTGAACCAGTTGAGCAGGAGGGAGAAGTTGTAGCCGGCGGC